>CAUQFM010000039.1:0-18448 GCA_963517295.1 uncultured Vagococcus sp. | reverse complement strand
AGCAGAAGTATTAAACCAACCTGTTTGTAGCCAAAATGCAACAAGGGAACTTAACCCACCTACTAATAGTCCTGATACAAATTCTCCAATTGGTAGAACAATGTATGGAAAAGGTCCTAAAGAGTAGCAGAGGGCAGCTAGTAATCCTAAACAGCCCATTAGTAAAAGTGCCACACTATTTGTTAAGTAGACAAGTAAAAGACCTGTTAACCCACCAAGGGCAATCCAAGCTAATAAAACAAGACAAGCATCTAAAAAAGTAGCATCTCCTCTAACAAGACCTTCACTTCCCAAATGACCAGTAAACGTATTTTCATCTTCTTCCTGTTTGAGATAAGCCCGAATTTCATTTGCCACATTAGCGACAATGTTAAATGAAAAACCACAAATAAAGAAAAGGCCAAGATAAAGCCAGTTGAGTTGACCAGTTAGGAAAGCCGCAAAAAGACTAGAACTTAAAATAGGAAGCCCAGTAGCAAAACCTGTCCGAAGCTCCATCACAGTATAGGCTCTAAAAGGAAAACCGATTGCCCATTTAAATATTTTTTTAATCATTATTGTTTCATACTCCCTTGCGATAACCCTTTTTCGATTTGTTTTTGTAGAACGAGATAAATAATAAGCATGGGAATCATACTTATTAAAATAAAAGCACAAATTAATGGCCAGTTAGTTTGCGAAGGCCCAACGAAACGAAAGATACCTGTAGAAATCGTTGGTAAATCACTACTTGGCATGTATAAATAAGGAATATAGAAATCATTATAAATACTTAACATTTTTAACAGTGCAACGGTCGTTGTTGCAGGTGTTAATAAGGGTAAAATAATGTGCCAGTAGATTTTAAAAAATGAAGCACCATCCATCATAGCGGCCTGATCGAGTTCAAGTGGAAGTTGTTCCATGTTTTGTAAATAAATAAAGATCATCGTCACATCGGCTCCAATGTATAAAATAATAGGTGCCCAAATAGTATTGTAGAGATGCAGCGTTGTCATGATATTAAAAGTTCCGACTTGTGTGATGACCATTGGAACAGCTGAAACTAAAAAATAAGCCAGTAATAATAACTTCCGACCTTTAAAACGAAATCGGTGATAAACATAAGCTACCATTGAACCAATAAAAATACTCATCATCACGCTAATAAGAATAATTAAAAAGGTAATCACAAAACTTTTTATGAGTTGACCTTCTTTTAGGGCGGTTACGTAGTTATCTAAATAAAGAAAACTATTAGGTAGTCGTAAGCCTTGAGAACTTGAAAATTCTTCAAGTGACATAAAGGAGCCGAAGAATAGAATACCTAATGGAAATAAAATAATCATGGACCAAATAATAAGAGAGGTATATTTTAGAAAGGAAAAAGCTGCTTTCATTTTTTATGACCTCCTTTATTTTTACTGTAATGTAACATACTACTGAGTAGAACGATGATTAGCGTAATACAGACTGATAGTCCAGAAGCTAAACCGTATTTTTTTTGTTCAAAAGCTAGTTTCATGGTTTGAACGACAATTGTTGTGGAGCCGTTAGAGCCATTGGTCAAAATAAAAGGAATATCAAAAACAGAAATGACACCTATTATTAATAGTAATGAATTTAAATAAATGACTTTTATTGTCTGAGGAATAGTAATCCATTTTGTTTTTTGCCAAAGTGTGGCTCCTTCAAGTAGACACACATCATTGTACTCATGAGGAACACTCTGAATAGCACCATAATATAAAATAAAACTGATACCTAAATTACGCCATAGAGAAATACTAGCTAGCGTAATATTAACTTGATCAGGGTTGCCTAGCCAAAAAGTAACCCATCGATCTAAGTATAAAAAACTGAGAAGCTGATCAAAAGCCCCATTTGGACTAAAAAATAAGCGAAAAATCATAGCAACTGCCATACTACTAATGAGTGATGGTAAAAGAAAAAGACTTTTAAAAAAGTTCTTACCTCTTATTTTTTCTGATAAAATCACGGCAAAAAAATAAGCGATGATCATTTGTAAGATGCCTGAAATAAGATAATAAGTGTTGACTCGTAAAGCCTGCCAGTAAACAGGACTTTTGAAAAGGGTAGTGTAGTTGTCTAGTCCTACCCACTCAAAGGTTGTCCCCATGCCGTTCCACGAAGTAAAACTAATGACGATTAAATTAATAATGGGAAGAATCCCAAAGATAACTAACAATAAAATAGGAAGGCTTAAAAAAAGGATGATCTGCTTATTATGATTCTTAGTCATGATTTTTAGCAGCTGTGGTCCATTTTCCAGACAATTCTTTAGTATAGTCATCATAGCTCATATTTTTATCAGGATACAAACCGATATTAATCACTTGTTGTAAGACATCAGTTAAGCGAGTAACACCAACTTCATCAGCTATTTTAGCATAAGTAGCGTTTGTTTCTGGCGTTTCTTTGGCGACAGTTAAGACAACATGACTAGTATCCATTAATTTTTGCTGTTCTTTTGAAACATCTGCCTTCGTATTAGAAATACCATTTAAATCTTTAGTGTAACCACTATCACTTGAAACAAAGAAATCGACAAAAGCTTCTGCTGTTTTTTTGTTTTTTGAGTTTTTATTGACACCAATAACAGAAGGAGCACCAACAGGAAAACTAGTTTTACCCTTTGTTTCGACAGGAAAGTTCATCATTTGAATGGGATCTTTTGTCATTTTTTGAATGCCAGCAACTTCTTGAGAACCGTGCATTAGCATCCCTATTTTTCCATCTGCTAAATCTTTAAAAGCTGTTTGTCCACCTAAGGTCATTGGGTCTTTTTCAATTAAACCTTTTGAAGCCATTTCGTAGAATAAATCCATGACTTCACGAATAGGCATACCTTCCTTAAAAGCATCTCCTGATTTTAATGTGTCAGATTTAAACTGTTCACCACCAAAAGAAGTTAAAGCGCCTGCCCAAATAGCAACAGCTTGGTAGTTAGAGTAAAAAGGAGTCGCACCTGTTTTAGCTTTAATTAATTCTAAGTCTTTAATAAAAGTTTCTGGTGTAGTAGGGACTTCTGAAATACCAGCTTCTTTAAGGATTTTTTCATTATAGATAATGCCTAATGTGTTAAGCGCTACAGGTAAACCGTAGACTTCTTCTTTATAGTCAGCTTCATAGACATCAAGATATTTTTTTTCTAATTCTTTTGTTGTTCCTAAAGATTCAAAATAATCAGGATAGTTACTGCGATTACCAGCCATTGAGAAAGGAATAAATAAAGCATCTCCGTAATCACCACCATTTAAACGGGTTGTCACTGTTTTATCGTAATCAGCAATATTTTCGAATTTAACTTTTGTTACATCAGGATATTTTTTAATAAATTCTTTTTCGACATTTTTGAAAATGCCATCACCATCAGTGCGGTTAGTTAAAACAGTGATTTCACCACTAACTGTGTCATTGTCTTTTTTAGCTTCGTCTTTACTACTTGAACAACCAGCAAGTAAAAATGTAGCTGCAACTGTTCCTAAGATGATTTTTTTTAATTTCATTTAAACGTTCCCCTTTTTCCTATATAAATTATTCACAAAATCAATTATAACAAAAATAGCAACTTAATCAAAAAAAGCTTCACATAAAATTTATAATTTCTCATGTTTTTTAGTCTAAAACATGGTAAAGTAAGGAAAAGAAAAATAAAGATGATTAGGAAGAATAAAAATGCCTAAAAAACAGCAAGCACCAAGAACACCAAAAAAAGATAATCAACCTATGAGAGCCAGTCACTATATAATTGAAGAATCGATTGAGTTATTACCATTCTTAATTAAAACACTGAATAAAATGAGTCGTAATTCAGTTAAATCAATCATGACACGTGGACAAGTAACCGTTGATGGGAAAATTGTGACACAACATAATCAAGAATTAAAACCAGGTCAAAAAGTTGTGATTCAGGATAATAAAGCTGCCATAAAAGAAATAGCTTTAATGGGTGTCGAAATTATTCACGAAGACGAAGATATCATTGTGATTGAAAAAGAAGAAGGCATGTTATCTGTAGCGACACAACAAGGATACGACATAACAGCGTATAGCCAATTGAAACAATATGTTAAACAAGAAAATCCACAAAATCGGGTTTATATTGTTCATCGTTTAGACAGAGAAACATCAGGCTTAATGATTTTTGCAAAAAACGAAAAGACAAAACTAGTTCTTCAAGAAAATTGGAAGGATTTAGTAAGTGAAAGAATGTATACTGCATTGGTAGAAGGAAATGTGAAAAAAGAAAAAGATACGATTACTTCTTGGTTAACAGAAAGTAAAACCTTTAAAATTCATTCTTGTCCTTTTGATAATGGTGGTAAAAAAGCAGTCACTCATTATAAAAAAATAAGAGACAATCAAAATTATTCATTACTAGAAGTTCAACTAGATACAGGAAGAAAAAATCAGATTCGTGTTCATATGGCAGAAATTGGACATCCAGTTGTGGGAGATAAAAAATATGGTGCTAAAGGTAATCCAATGAAACGTCTAGGACTACATGCAACAACCTTAGTCTTTACCCATCCAACGACAGGTAAGAAAATGCGTTTTACAACAAAAGTTCCTAAGAAATTTTCATTACAAGTAAAAGAAAAAAGAAAAGAAACTGACTAAAAAATCAGTTTCTTTTCTTTTTTTGAATATTTATTGACAATTAAGGGGATCAAAAGGAAACTCCTGTGACAACTTCACAACTCATAATCAATTGAAAGAGCCAATTGTTTATGAGTTCCTCCAGTTGCTTGGAGTTAAACGCCTTTTTCACCACCTTTGTTTAGTCGGGAATAAAAAATCTGCTCCTACGGTAACTTCAGAAATCTCAATCAATCCAAAGACACGGATTGTTTGAGATTCCTTCCAGTTACTTGGAGCAAAACGATTTTTTATTCACCTTTGTTTAATCGGGGTTCAAAAGGCAACTCCTGTGACAACTTCATAACTCATAATCAATTGAAAGAGCCAATTGTTTATGAGTTCCTCCAGTTGCTTGGAGTTAAACGCCTTTTTCACCACCTTTGTTTAGTCCGCTAAATTAAATCTTAGTGTCATTTTTTTTGAGCCTGTATTGACCATATCGCCTAATAGTGCTGTGGCTTTTTCTAAATAGAGTTCCGCCATTTGAGCGTTAGCAGTTTCTAAACTGTTTATAGTTATTTCGTTATCTATTATTTGTTGATCTGTTTTGAGTTGAATGGAGCGGCATTGAGCCATCATATTTTGTTCAAAACTTTCATGAAGGCTACTATATAAATCATAATTAGTATCGCCTAAAAGAGCGATTGTACGGTTTAGCCAGTAAACAGATTGTGGCTGATAATTACTAGTTGTTTCTTTAAAAGAAGTTGGTGTATCTGTAATATTGGCGTAAAAAGGAACAATCGCATTGAATGAATTAGGTCCAAATGCTAGCCAGTGAATACCTGAAATATTGTCTGGTACGTGATTTCTAATTTGTAAAAGATGGACTTCGAGATTACGATTCAAACCAATAGAACGATATTTTTTTGAAACGCCATTTTCAACATAAGGATCAAACTGGGTATTTTCATAATGAGAGCTAAGACACCATTTAATATCTTCAATCGTTATTTTACGACTTGGACGAGTAATAAAGGGTAATTCGAAGGAATCAATATCTTGTGTCATTTCTGGATTGAAATATTTTTGAACGAACCACGCTCTAGGCGTATTGTATTGAGTATCTTTAATGGTTCTACTACCAAATATGTGACGTAAATTAGTTCCTTCATAATCAGGATTAAGATGATGTGTCTTGATGAGTTCAGCTAATCCTTCTGAACAAAGTGTGTCTTCTGAATTAAAATTAAAATGATCAATGTTAAATTGATTAGGGGCAATCACGTAAGCGTCGTCAGGTATTTTAATCGCTGCCCAGTGGTGACCACCAATCGTTTCTAAGTACCAAATATCATTTTTATCAGAAAAGGCAACACCATTAGATTCATAAGTTCCGTAATTTTCAAGAAGCTTACCAAGTCTGATCACTCCTTCTTTAGCTGACTGAATATACGGTAAAACGATAGTTACGAAGTCTGCTTCGCCAATTCCAGTTTCAACCAAAGGATCAATACTCAAAATTCTTGAATTAGTTGTACTCGTTTCGGTAGCTGTCATGGCAATGTTTAAACTATTGATACCCGCACCAGCAAATGTTCCGTAAGAGTCATCTACATCAGGTGTACTCGTATAAGAAAAAGCTGTTTCAGAAAGTGGTACAGTTACTTGATTGACCTTTGAGACATAAGTTGTCGGCTGTTGTTCAGGTGATATGACGACAAATTTTTGTGGATTAGCTGAATCGCCACCATCTTCATTACGAGCTATAATGGTAGAACCATCAATGGAAGCTTTTTTACCAACTAATAAGGTGGTACAATAACGAGTTCTTTTTTTCATAGATAAAATCTCCTTTAAAAGTGTCATTAGATACTTTTAATTATACTGCTAAAAAAATGGCTTGTCATCTTGTGACATGGAGGGGAAAACAATAGAAATTTCTGACATTAAATGCTATTATTAACCAAATTTGGAAAAGAGGTTTTTGTTTTGAAAAATAATAGTAAAGCCTATCGTTTAACAATTCGTGGTATTTTAATTGCCATTATTATGGTCCAGTCGATGGTGCCGTTTTTAGGATATATTCCGCTCTTTGCAACGAGTTTAACCATTATCCACATTACGGTTATTGTAGCGGCTATCACATTAGGAACGAAAGATGGTATGTTGATTGGCTTGATTTGGGGACTTTTAACGATGTTTAGAGCATGGACCATGCCAACAACGCCAATGGATACATTGATTTTTACTAATCCCGTTATCTCTGTTTTACCAAGGATTTTAGTAGGGCTTGTAGCTGGATTTCTATTTTCATTTCTTTATAAAAAAACAAAAAAAATAGCCGTTTCTACCGTAATTTCAGCAGCAGCAGCTTCATTAACAAATACTGTACTTGTTTTAGGGTTAATGGGATTTTTATACACTGGACCAGTCGCTGAAGCTTATAAAACAACTTCTTCTGGCCTTTGGACGGTTCTTTTAGTTGTTGTAGGCACAAACGGTGTTCCGGAGATGATTGCAGCAATGGTGATTACGCCCTTAATTGTGAAAGCGATATTCACAGCAACTAGTTTAATACCAGGCGGAAATAAATAAAAGAAAGACTTTTTTTAATAAAATATAAGAGAACAGCTGTTGTTAGTTAAAAATTTCTATGTTACGATTTATTTGAGAATAAAAATGAAAGTAGGCGTAAGAGAATGAAAGAGCAAATTGCAACAACTAAAGCACCGCAAGCGATTGGACCATATTCACAAGGAGTTAAAGCTTCAGGTGATATGCTATTTATCTCAGGTCAATTACCAATTAATGCTGTAAGTGGTGAAATGCCAAGTGATGTATCAGAACAAACAAAACAGAGTTTAACAAATCTTAAAGCGATTGTAGAAGAATCAGGTGCAGCTATGGAAAATATTGTTAAAACAACTATTTTTCTATCTGATATGAATGATTTTGCAGTTGTTAACGAAGTCTATGGTTCATTTTTTGAAGAACCATTTCCAAGTCGTAGTACGATTGAAGTTGCTAGACTGCCTAAAGATGCAAAAGTTGAAATTGAAGCGATTGTAGTTAAATAAGAAACTTGGTGGATCAAAAGCTATTTTTTAATATTAAAATTAGTAATGTGATAAAAAAATAAAGGCCTGATTTTCAGTTATGAAAATCAGGCCTTTTTCAGGTGTGCTTTTTCGGAGTATTATTGTTAATTTAACATAGCTTTTAAATGTAATATTGTGATCTGTTATGTTTTTTTAAATACTGTCTTTTGTGAAGACATAACTAATTAAATAGTTAATCATTTTTTTGATATAATCTTTTTATAGGTGTTTTTTAATACACAAATTGTATTGTTTTAGTTATTTATCAACTTGTGATAAAATTAAATAAACTATTTTTAATTAAAATACTTTTTAAATATCGTTTATTGAACTTTTGAGTAGTGTATTTATATATATAATCATGTATCCGGAGTTATCAATTGTTAAATATATAATTCTTGGGTATTTAGTGAAAAAAATAAATTATTTTCAGTATCTAATGTATAAAAAAATTTGTTTATTTTTTTGAAATATGTTATTTTTAAAAAGCAAGTTTTTTGAAAAGGTACCTTTATTAAAAAAACAAAAGTAAAGTAATAAATAAAAAAATGGGGGAAACGAAATGAAATTCAAAAAATCAGTGTTTATGCTTACTGTAATGCTAATGAGTGTTTTAGTGCAATTTGTTTCAACAATTGGAACGATTAAGGCATTTGCTGAAACAGTTGATAGTGAAATTGTTGATAAAAAAGAGGCAGATGTCTTACCGGATGTTAGAGATACAATCAATGAAGCGATTAAGATTAATGAAGAGCATCCTTCAGAAGCTGTTAATCAAGAAAAGCAAGAGGATAGGGATAGTATCTCTGATTCTGACATAGAAGAAGTGTCAGAAAAAGAAATTGTTCCAAAAGATATCCCAGAAAAAAAAGAGGCTGTTGGTGGAAGAAATATTGTTGAGATGGAAAATGCAAACCAATTACAAAAAGATAAAGATGGTAAGCCTACTATTTTGACAGATGTTAAGACGACATTGAATGGTGATCAAATCACTGAAGTTAATCCTTTAAGAATTGGTGATCATTTCCAAATAACATATAAATTTTCCGTACCAGATGCCTTTGGTAAAACAATGCTGGCAGATGATTATTTTGAATTTCAATTACCTAAATCAGATCTTATTGAAGTAACTCAAAGGCAAGAAGGTTCATTAACAGAACCAAATAGTGGAAATATTTATGGGAAATATTACGGTGAAACAGATGGTTCTGTAAGAATGATCTTTAATGGTGATGTAGCTAAAAATGATGATGTTGATGGAGAATTAATGTTTTCCATGAAAATAGATGAAAAAACGATTATTATCCCAGGCGGATATACGATTGAAATTCCAGGAATGGTTGATAGTGGTGGGATGTTTCTCGTGTTTGCAAGTGACTACAAATCGTATATTGAAAAACAATATGTAGGTAGAGATGGTGACACTCTAAAATGGAAAGTATTAATTAATCCTAACTATTTAAAAATAAATGAATTAAAATTGTTTGAATATACTCGAATAGGTAATACCAATGTGGCTAAGAGTATTAATATTGATGAAATGAGAAAAGTTGATGTTGATATTCAAGGAAATATTACTGCAAAGGAAACAGTACAAGTAAAAAATAAGGTTGTTAATGCTGACGGAAGTATTGATCTTGGTTTTGACTCTATAGATTCTCCTTATGAAATGGAAATAAGTACCCCACTTATTTTTGGAACATCAGGATCGGTAGAAAATACGATCACACTTTTTGGTAAAGTTAATAACCAAGATATTGGGGAAAATGCAACGGCTGAAGCTAATGCAGGGCAAGAGATAGTAACCAAAGAAGCTGGTGTTTATGATAAAAAAAATCAAACAGTGGACTGGACGATTACTTACAATCCTGATGGAATCCATATTGATCAGGAAGATGCGTTTTTTAAAGACATTATCGAACATGGAACGTTAATAGAAGATTCTATGGAAGTTTCTAAAAAGTCGTCAGATTATGATGTTGATGTTGCCAGAGATTTAAAATCATTTGATTTTAAATTTCTTACGGATGTTAACGAAAAGGTAACGATAAAATATAAAACAAAAGTGGATAGTAGTAAAACTAAATTTGTGCGTAATAAAGTTATTATAGGTGATAAAGAAATAACGGTGGATAAAGATATATCTGGACCTGGTGAAGGGGATGGCGATGGAGACGGAGACGGAGATGATGTCGAAAGTACTATTCAAAAATCTCAACCTCAGCCAAGTGGCAATAATGGTGGGAAATGGACATTAGATATTAATAAAGAAAAATCTAAACTTGATCGTTGGTGGGTTGAAGATAGAGTAGATACAGGCTCAATCAATAAAGGATCATTTCAAATTTGGTATGTAGACAAGGGTCTTGTTCCTGCAAGTGAATATGATCTTGATTGGATAGAAGAAGATGGTATGACTAAAGGATTTAAATTAAATTATAATAATCCAACGTCAGAGCATTTTAGAATATATTATTCAACAAATTTAGATAAAAGACAACCACAAACCAATCAAGCAAATTATCATTATTTTGTGAAAGGAACAGAAAAAGAGGATGATGATTCTAAAACACTCTATCCACCTGATTTAGGTGATATTGGTTTAGCTAAGTCAGGTCATTTCATTCCAGAAACTAATGAGATTGAATGGACTGTCGTAATAAACGATAGTGGGCGTGTGCCTGTTTTACCTAATAATTTATTCAGAGATCCTATAGAAGACGATCAAGATTATGTGCAAGGATCAGCTAAAGTATATTATAAATACAGTACTTATTGGACCGAAAACCAATCAGCTAATGTAACTTTTGATAATTCTAGAAAAGAACTGAAAGCAACTGGATTTATTGAAACTGACTATATTCAAAAAGTTGTTTTTAGAACGAAATTAAAAAATCCTAAAGATATTTTAAATAAAACAATTGAAAATACAGCCTATTATTCAGATGATAATACACCTGAAAAATCAGCAACAGGCTCATTGGAAGTTACTAATAATAATGATTTATTTTTGAAAAAAAATGGTACGATAAATCCTAACGACCCAACGTTGATTGATTGGCGTGTTGATGTGAATCCTTATAATCAACATTTAAAAGATTTAGAAATATTTGATGATAGTTGGGAAAATCAAATTGTTATCAGAGATTCGATTTCTTTGAGAGAGGATCACACGAATATTAAGTTATTAGAAGGGGCTGATTATACCCTTGATTATACTGAACGTGGTTTTCATATTAAGATGAGACATGATGTAACAACAAAATTAATTTTATCTTATCAAGGACGAATTATCTTTCCTAGTGGAACAATTCCAGGTACTTCACAGGAAGTGACTAATAAAATTCGAATGACTGCTAAAGGGGTTTATACAACAGAAAACCCAATTGAAGTTAAAATCCCTGTTAGAGTACCAGATAGTTCTGGAACGATTCAAGGGAGAACGAGAAATTTAAATGTCAGAAAAGTTTCGGAAGAAAATCCTAATGAACGTTTGAGTGATGCTGAATTTGTACTATATAGAGGTAAAAGTAAAGACCCAGGCAAAGTAGTAAACCGTGTCACTACAGATGGTAGCGGGAATGCGTTATTTGATAAATTAACTAAGGGTGATTATCTATTAGTAGAAACTAAAGCACCTGCTGGATATGATATCAGTAGTGAAATGTCAGCTGGGCGTGTAGTAACAATTTCTGATAATGACACAACAACGGTTGAGGAAACTGTTAAAAATCCTAAAGCTGGTTCTGAAAAAGTAACGGAATTTCCTGTTGAGAAGAAATGGAAAAACGTTCCTTCAAGTGTCAAAACACCAGAAGTAACGGTTAGATTATATGCTAACGGATCTGAAAAAGATTCAATGGTTTTAAATGCTAGTAATAATTACAAAGGAACTTTTACTGGTCTACCTGAAATGGAAGATGGTGAAGTCATTCATTATACAGTTAAAGAAGATGCTGTTCCTAATTATGATACGAATATAAATGATGGTGTTATTACAAATACATATGAAAATTCTGAAACAACAAGTTTATCTGGTGAAAAACAATGGAAAAATGACAATGGATTTGAAAAAGATCGCCCAAGCAGAATTGAAGTTGTCCTTTTACAAAATGATGGTAGAAATGAAAGGGAACACGAACGTAAATACGTTTACCCAGATGATAATTGGAAATATGACTTTGTAGGTTTACCAAGATATGATAGTGCAACAGGTAAAGAATATAAATATAGCGTAAAAGAAGCAAATGTTCCAAATGGATATCAGTCTGAAATCTATGGGAATAATATTATTAATACATATGAAAATCAAACATCAGAAACAACCAGCCTAACAGGTAAAAAAATCTGGAAAGGAGACAGTCAAAAAGAACGTCCCGAAAAAGTAACTGTTGAATTGCATCAAGATGGATATTACTATCGGGAACAAGATGTATCTTCTAATAATAATTGGACGTATCGCTTTGATGATTTACCAAAGTATAAAAGTGACAATAAAACACGTCATGAATATACTGTTCATGAAATAAATGTTCCGAGTGACTATACGTCACAAGTAGAGGGTAATAATATTACTAATACTTATAATGAGACGCCAGTAGAAACAATCGATATTTCAGGAGAAAAACAATGGGATGATAATAATAATGTATTATGGTCGCGTCCTGATTCAATAGATGTGCATCTTATGCGAGATGACAATTTAAATGAAGCTTATAAAATTCAAAAAGTAAAGCCAGCAGTTAATCAAAGATGGACTTATGAATTCAAAAATCTTCCTAAACATGATGAAAAAGGTCATGAATATCACTATTGGGTCATTGAATCCAAGGTTTATGACTATGAATCTAATATTTCGGGTGAATTTAATTTACTTAATACATTTAAAACAGATGAAACAGTGGATGTTTCAGGAGAAAAAAACTGGAATGATGAAGATGATATCGATAAAATTCGTCCAAAAGAAATTACTGTTCGTCTATTCAAAGGGTCAAGAGAAATTGATGACCAAAAAGTATCGGATGCCACAGATTGGAAGTATTCATTTGAAGACTTGCCTAAGTACGATGATTCATTAAGAGAGAATAAATACACAGTCAAGGAAGACCCAATTCCTGGTTATACTACTGAATATGACAAAAAAGGCAACGTGACTAATATTGAAAATAAACATTCAATAACTGAAACCTTTGATATTAAAGGTGAGAAATTCTGGCATGGAGATGAAATATATCAAGATGAAGAATACTTGGAAGAGCATGATTTGGAAAATCCTCGACCAACATATGTGAGGCTTGATTTGTATAGAAATGGATACCATGAAGCAACTAATTATGTCTATGACTATGACAATTGGAAATATGAATTTAATAATTTACAAAGATATGATGAAAAAGGACAGCTCTATGTCTATGAAATAAGAGAAAGTAATGTTCCTTTAAATTATGATTCTGAGGTAAATGGTTACAATGTTCATAATACATTAAATAATGAAGAGCTTGTGGATATACCTTTTGAAAAAATTTGGAATGACGGTGAGAAAAAGTATAGTAGACCTAATAAAATTACGATTCAGTTACAGCAACTATATGAAGGTGAATGGTATGGATTACCAGGTAAAGTAGTAGTTACAGAAGGTGAAAATGGCAGATGGGAGCATGTTTTCAAAGATAATTATAAGTATAATGACGATGGAGAGTTAATCGAATATCGTGTGATTGAACTTAACTCTGTTTTATATAAATATGAGAGTGCTTCTGTGGGAACTAATTTGGTAAATACTTTAATTCCAAGGAAAATTAGTGTGAAAGGGCATAAATTTTGGACAGAACCAAAAGAAGATGGTAAACCTGTGAAGGATCTTCGCCCTGAATCAGTAACAGTTAATCTATATAAAGATGGTATTTGGATAGATAGCCAAGTGATTAATGAAAAAGATAATAATTGGGATTATGAGTTTAAAGATTTAACTGAATTGAATCCAACAACATTTAGAGAATATGTTTACACAGTTGACGAAGATCCTGTCCCTAACTATTCACCAGTTTATTCGCCAGTTGCTGCAGGTGTTAATATAAGCAATCATTTTGATCCAACAGAATTGATTGATGTTACAGGTAAGAAAAAATGGGATGATCAAAATAATGGTTTTGGTAATCCAAGACCTGTTTCAGTAGATGTTGTACTATATCAAGATGGTAAAGAACATGATACTAGAAATGTTTCAGAAAGAACAGGTTGGGAATATACTTTTGAAGATTTAATGAAATACAATAAAGAAACTGGTAAAGAATTTGTATACACAGTTAAAGAAAAAAATGTCCCGGAAGGTTATGAATCGAAAGTAAAAGAATTCAATATTACCAATAAGTACAAAAATAAAGAAGTGACTTCAATTACTGGTGAAAAAGTATGGGAAGATTATCAGAATGCTTTTGACACTAGACCTGAGGAAGTAAAAGTAGTTCTTTATCAAAATAATACTAAACATAAAGAGCAGACAGTCACAAGTAAAAATAATTGGAAATACGAATTTAAAGATTTAAAAGTTTATGATGATGAAGGTAAAAGATATACTTACCGCGTGGAAGAAAGTAATGTCCCAGCAGGCTATACTTCAAAAGTTAGTGAAGGTAAAATTACTAATACGTATCGTCAGACTTCAAAAATTAATGTTTCTGGTGAGAAGTTCTGGAATGATTGGCATGAGAATGACAATAACGATATTAAATCAAGACCTTCTGAAATAACCGTTGAATTATATCGTCAGCTTGAAAAACAACAGCCTCAAAAAGTGAAAGAACAAAAAGTCAAACCAGATGAAAAAGGCGACTGGAAGTATACCTTTAACGACTTAGAAGAATACGATGAAAAGGGTAATAAATATACTTATAGCATTAAAGAAGTTCCTGTTGCTGGCTATACACAAGAAGTTATCGGCAACGATATTTTCAATAAGTATATAAATAATGAAAAAACAAAAATATCTGTTGAAAAGAAATGGACTGGAAACGTTAATGAACCAAATTTCAGACCAAAATCTATTAAAGTCTATTTGTTAACAGATGGTATTAAAGATGAAAAAAATTCAGTTGACTTAAATAAAGAAAACGACTGGAAACATACATTTGATAACTTAAATAAATATGATGACAATGGTGATTTGTTTGAGTATACGGTGATTGAAGAAGGAATACCTCAATACATTACAACGTACGAAACAAAAAATGACACAGTTGTCATCACCAATGCTTTTGATAATGCAACTAATGAAACAAGTATTAGTGGTTTAAAAATATGGGATGATTATAATAACACTCATAAAACTAGACCAAATAGTGTAACAATCGGACTGCTTCAAGATGGTAAACCGATGAAAGATGAAAAAGGAAATAACATTACAACAACAACTAATGCAAAAAAAGGTTGGCAATATGAATTTATAAATCTGCCATTAGAAAAAACACCGGGTGTTAAATACGTCTATTCGGTTGAAGAAGTTAATCCACCTAAAGGTTATGAAGCTCCAAAAGTGGAAGGTACTAACATCATCAACAAGTATCGTAATCATGAAAAATACCAAATTAAAGGTAAGAAAACATGGATTGATTATGGTGATAAATTCAAAATAAGACCTGACTCAATCAAAATTACATTATTAAGAGATGGCTCACCAGTTGACACAGTTGAAGCTAAAAAAGAAAATGGCTATGAGTTTGCTTTTAATGACTTAGATAAATATGATGCGCAGGGTGTGGCTTATGAATACGAAGTAGTGGAAAAAGTTTCAGCACCTTACACTTCTGAGGTTTACTCAAAATCTAAAAAAGATAATATAGAAATTGAAGTAGTTAACACTTATAAAAACACTGAAACAGTGGATGTTAATGGTGAGAAAAAATGGAATGATTATGATGGTAAGTTAAGTAAAAGACCAGATGTAACTATCCAATTATTCTCAAAAACAACTGAAGATCAAAATGAAAAATTTATTGCTAACAAACCAGTCACAGCAGAAAATAACTGGCAATATGAATTTAAAGCATTACCTAAGTACGATGAAAAAGGCAATCAATTAGAGTATTTTGTTAAAGAAACAATGCTCGATAATCCAGATGGTTACACATCTGAAATTGATGGCTTTGATATAACAAATCATTATGTTAATAACGAAACCGTCAGATTCAAAGGGATTAAAACTTGGATAGAACATAATGACGATCGTAAACATCGTCCAAAAGAAATCACAGTTGAACTCTATGTTCATGATATTAAAACTGGTGACACTAAAATAGATGAAACTAAAACTGATGAATCTAAAAACTGGGCATGGGAATTTGATAAAGATTACCCAGTTTATAATGATCAAGGAGACAAGATTGTTTATCGAATCAAAGAAGAGGTTTCAGGTTATTCGACAGAAGTTTATGAAATAACAAAGGATACTGATAAAATTAGAGAGCATATTATTACTAATAAATATATCAATACTGAAAAAACTGAGCTAAGTGTTAATAAAACATGGAATGATTTCAATAATAATCTGTCTACTAGACCTGACACAGTAAAAGTTACTTTATTGAAAAATGGTGAACCTACAAAACAACAAGTAGAATTATCAGAAAGTAATAAGTGGAGTCATACATTTACCGATTTGTCAGTCTATGATGAAGACGGTAAGAAAAATGTCTACACGGCTGAGGAAGAAAAAGTAGATGGTTACACTCAAATTGAAGGTAGTCCTAATTTTGTAAATCAGTCTGAAAAAGTAACGGAAGTCACACGATTATCAGGTGAAAAAATCTGGGATGATGAAAATAATACATTACAACATCGTCCAGGTTCAATTACAGTAATTCTTTATCAAAACGGTCTACCGATGATTGATGAAAACTATCAAGCAGTGACGCAAAAAGTTAATTTTGTTACAAATTGGAAATATGATTTCAAAAATCTACCTAAGTATGATGATGAAGGAAAAGAATATAAATATTCTATAGAAGAAATTACAGTAGATAAATACGATACAAACATTGTTGTTAACAGTCAAACTGAAATTAACATTGTTAATAAGTATCGCAATACTGACAAAGTTAAAGTTGAAGGTAAAAAAACTTGGGACGATTTAGATGATAAGCTAAAAGTTCGTCCTGAAACAATCAAAGTTGAACTTTATCAAAGTGGTCGTGAACTTCCTTATGAGGTCAAAGAAGTTAAAGCAGACAATAAAGGTGACTGGTCTTACAATTTTGAAAACCTACCTAAGTATGATAGTAAATTAAAAGAATATACGTACACTGTAAAAGAGCAAACTATCTCTGGATATGATTCTAAGGTTGATGGGTATAATATTAAAAATACGTATCGAAATGATGAATTGAAAGAGTTAGAAGGCGAAAAAATCTGGTTTGATGAAGAAGACAAACTAGGTAGACGTCCAGAATCAATTACTGTTGAGTTACATCAAAACGGTCAGCCAATGCTTGATAAAGATGGAAAAGAAGTTACACAAACCATTAATGGTGAGCAAGATGAGTGGAAATATTCATTTAAAGAACTACCTGTATATGATGATAAATTGGATGAATATAACTATACGGTAAAAGAAAAACCAATCGATAATTATACAAGTACTGTTACTAACTCTAATCGCCCAACGATTACTAACACGATAGTTGTGGATGATAAAACATCTGTCCTTGTTAACAAAAAATGGGAAGATGAGAATAATAAACTAAATAAAAGACCTAATAGTATTCAAGTTAATTTATATCGTAATAATGGAAGAATACCGTACAAAACTCAAAAAGTAATACCAAATGAAAATGGTTCTTGGAGTTATGAGTTTACGAATTTACCTAAGTATGATAAAAAATTAGATCCTTATAAATATACGGTTAAAGAGATGAAAGTTCCAGATTATATTGGTGTAGTAGTAGATGATCATGTAACTAATGTGTCAACAATTACTAATACCTACAATAATAAAGATGAAACAGAAATTAATGGTTATAAAGCTTGGGATGATAAAGACAATAAATTAGAATCTAGACCAACTTCGATCTTTGTTGATTTATATAGTTCTGATTCAGATAAAGTCATTGAAACAAAAGAAGTCATTCCGGATGACAATGGTTATTGGTACTATTCGTTCGAAAATTTACCAAAATACAATGATGACTTAGAACTTATTGAGTATAAAGTGAAAGAGCAACCTGTTCATCATTATGATAGTGAAGTAGATGGCTTTAATATTCTGAATACTTATCGTAACGATGATGAAACAGAAGTTAAAGGTGAGAAAAAATGGGTCGATTTAGATAATAAATTAAACAAACGTCCTGAATCTATTGAAATCGAATTATATCAAAACAATAAAAAAATTGATAAGAAAAAAGTTGTTGAAGGTGACGATGGTAAGTGGTTATATGAATTTACTAATCTACCTAAATATGACGCTAATTTAAAAGCTTATAAATACACAGTCAGAGAACCTAAAATTACTGATTATAAAACAGAAATTGATGGAACGACGATTACTAATTATTATCAAAATAAAGACTTAACCAAAGTTTCTGGTAAAAAAGTATGGCAAGATCATGATGATAAAGTCAATTCACGTCCAGCAACAATAAAAGTGAACCTTTATCAAAATGAGGGTGATAAACCATATGAAACAAAAACAGTGAACTCAAATGGAACCAGTGAATGGTCTTATGAATTTACTGATTTGCCAAAATATGATGATAAATTAGAAGAATATC
>CAUQFM010000038.1:0-18467 GCA_963517295.1 uncultured Vagococcus sp. | reverse complement strand
TTGATTTTTATTTTTGAAGCTGTCGTGGGAGCTGCTATTCGAACCCAGACTAAACAGAGTGGTGAAAATAGCGTTTAGCATCAAGCAGCTGGAGGAAATAAAAAATAATCGATGCACTTTTCGATTGATTTTTATTTTTGAAGCTGTCGTGGGAGCTGCTATTCGAACCCAGACTAAACTGAGTGGTGAAAATGGTGCTTAGCTCTGAGTAACTGGAGGAAATTCAAAACAATCCCGATTTTGGATTTTTTTGAATTTTTGAAGTTACCGAAAGGAGCTACCATTTAAACCCGGACTATATCAGAGTGGTGAAAATAGTGCTTAGCTCTAAGTAACTGGAGGATCGAACTTGTTATCTCTGACTATTAAATATTATTAGTATAAGTAAAGAAGAGGTGGACTGTTTGTTCTGCCTCTTTTTATATGGCGTCATTTTTATAACTAAATTGACAGAATCTAAGTTAAAAGAGTAGACTAGTTAAATAAAAGAGTACAAAGGAGAATTATTATGCCAATCGTTCATATTGAATTATTAGAGGGTCGTAGTCAAGAACAAAAAAATGAGATGGTTAAAGAAGTAACGGCAGCTATTGTTAAAACAACTGGAGCTAACAAAGAAGCTGTTCATATCGTCATTACAGACATGGAAAAAGGCAATTATGCTGTTGGTGGAAAAACAAAAGTATAAAGTAAGTCAATTAATTTGAAATTAATGAGTAGAATTATTAAAAAAGTTGTGATAAAATTATAAAGATGTCAATTAGTTTAGTAGAGATGAGGAGAATATAATATGTATCAACTCTTATTAACCGTTATGCTTATTTTATCAGTACTAATTATTATTGCTGTAATGATGCAACCAAGTAAACAAAACAGTGCGGCGAGTGCTTTTTCAGGCGGAGCTAGTGAATTGTTTGGAAAAACAAAAGCAAGAGGTTTTGAAGCCTTCATGCAAAAAGCAACTGCTGTTTTAGGTATTGCTTGGGTAGCTATTGCGATTGCGTTAGCTTTTCTATCATCAAAATAAGTGCGTGTATAGTCTCCTGTTATGACAGGGGACTTTTTTATTGGTACAATATAGAAAAGATTGATAGTAAGGACGATGCAAATGTTGCCAACGGAACTGTATTTTAAGAATGGAAAAAAAGCAATCCTCTTGTTACACGCCTATACAGGAAGTCCAAATGATGTCAGAATGCTAGCTCGTAAACTTGAAAGAGCAGGCTACACTGTTTTGGCGCCACTATTTTCTGGGCATGGCACGAGTGATCCTATGAATATATTGAATATAACACCACAAACTTGGTATGAAGATGGAAAAAAAGCTTTATATCAATTAAAAAATGATGGGTTTGAAGAAATAGCAGTATTTGGGTTATCAATGGGCGGTTTGTTCGCTATGAAATTAATCGAGGACTATCCAGAAGAATTTATCGCAGGAGGCGCATTCTGTTCTCCGTTGAATCCAGAAAGTAAGCAACAGATATATCCCAATTTTTTAAAGTATTGTAAGTTTATGTATAAAAAAACAAGTGCCTCCCAAAATGAATTACATCAAAAATTAGATATGATTAAAGAACCTTTAAAAAATCAACTTCAAGCAATATTAGAAGTGACAAGTAAAACTTCTGAAAAATTAGAAATGATTAAGATTCCAATTTTTCTAGCGCAGTCAGCTTTAGATGAGATGATTGACAGTCAGGGAGTTTACGAAGTTGCTAAGAACTTAAAGCAAACATCTCATGAAATTCACTGGTATCCAAACAGTACTCATGTTATTACTGTTAGCAAGGAACGCCAGTTGTTTGAAGAAGATGTACAGGCCTTTTTAAGTCATATCCCATGGAAGAAGGAATGATTATGACAAATAATATTAAAGAAACAATTCTTAGCTATCTATCAGAAAGTAAAAAGCAAACATTTTCTTTAGAGCAAATAGCAGAAGGATTAGAATTACAAAAAAGTGATGATTTTAAATTATTGGTTCAAACAGTAGCTCAAATGGAAAGAGAAGGAGCTATTATTTTTAACCAAAAAGGAAAAATTAAATTAAACAAACAAGAAAAAAATCTTGAAGGTATTTTTAGAGCAAATGATCGTGGCTTTGGTTTTGTTACAATTGAAGGTGAAGAAGACGATGCTTTTGTTCCAAAAGATTTTACAAACTATGCCTTAGAAGGTGACACTGTTAAGATTGAAATCTTAAAACAAGGCAATCCGATAGAAGGTCAAGCAGCAGAAGCTAAAGTTGTGGAAGTATTGACCCGTGCATCATCACAAGTTGTTGGGATATTTACACTTTATTCTGAAGAAGATATTCAAAAGAGCGGTCTATACGGTGTGGTTATTCCAAAAGACAAGAAACTTAGTCGTTACCGTATTTTTATTGCAGATGAAGGAATTAAACCAGAAGATGGTAGTGTTGTTTCTGTAGAAATTACCTATTATCCTGATAGTGACCATACAAATAGTTTTGAAGGATTAGTTAAACAAGTGGTAGGTCATAAAAATGATCCGGGAATGGATATTTTATCGATTGTACTACAACACGGTATCCCTGTTGAATTTGATGAGAATACAATAGAAGAAGCTGAAAAAATCTCTGATGTCGTTTTAGAAGAAGAGTTAAAGGACCGTGTCGATTTAAGAAATGAAACAATAGTGACGATAGACGGAGCGGAAGCTAAAGATTTAGATGATGCTGTTCGAGTGAAACGTCTTGATAATGGTAATTATTTTTTAGGTGTCTATATTGCTGATGTATCGCACTATGTAACTGAAAACAGTCCGTTAGATGTGGAAGCAAGTGATCGCGCGACAAGTGTTTATTTAACTGATCGTGTGATTCCAATGTTACCTAGAAAATTATCTAATGGTATTTGTTCGCTTAATCCTAATGTAGATCGTCTAGTTATGGCTTGCGAGATGGAAATAAATGAAGACGGAAAAGTTGTTTCTCATGATATTTTTGAAGCAGTTATTCACTCAACAGCGAGAATGACTTATACAGATGTCAATGAAATATTAGAAAAATCGAATGAAGAGACCTTAGAAAAGTATAAAAATCTGATTCCTTTCTTTAATGATATGGCATTGTTACATACGATTTTAGAAAGTATGCGTTCAAATCGTGGGGCTATTTCATTTGAAAGTCGTGAAGCAAAAATTATTGTAGACGATGAAGGGCACCCGATTGATATTGAACTTAGAGAACGAAAAGTAGCAGAGCGTTTGATTGAGTCCTTTATGTTAGCGGCAAATGAAACCATTGCTGCACATTATACAAAAATGAAACTACCTTTTATTTACCGTATTCATGAACATCCAAAAGAAGAAAAAGTTCAGCGTTTCTTTGAATTTATCACTAATTTTGGTATCTTAGTGAAAGGTAAAAAAGATGATGTAAGTCCAAAAGAAATGCAGAAAGTCCTAGACCAGATAGCTGGAAAACCAGAAGAACCTGTTGTTAGCATGATGTTATTAAGAAGCATGCAACAAGCAAGATACTCGGAAGATCCAACGGGACATTATGGATTAGCTGCAGAAGACTACACTCATTTCACTTCTCCAATCAGACGATATCCAGACTTAATTGTTCATCGTTTGATTAAAGCTTACATGAATCGACCAATTGAAGAAGAATTAAAAGAAAAATGGAGCGAAGCACTTCCAGAAATTGCAGCTCATAGCTCGAAAATGGAAAGACGATCAGTTGCAGCAGAACGTGATACTGATAATATGAAAAAAGCTGAATTTATGCAAGATAAAGTTGATCAAGAATTTGACGGTATTATCACATCTATTACGAAGTTTGGAATGTTTGTAGAATTAGCTAATACAATAGAAGGATTAATCCATGTTTCACAATTAAAATCAGATTATTTCCATTTTGTTGAGAATCATTTGGCTTTAGTTGGCGAGAGAACTGGCGTTGTGTACCGAATCGGGCAACCAGTTAAAATCAAAGTAACAAAAGCAGATGTTGATACAAGAGAAATAGATTTCGAGTTATTATCAGCAGAACCGGTAAGTATCCCAGCTGACTTGCTAAGAGATTCTAAAAAAAATAAGAGTCCTCGCAGAGAGCAACCAAAATCAAAACAACAAGGGGATAAACCTTCTTTTCGTAATGATAAAAAAGTTTCAGATAAGAAAAAAAGTAACCAACCTTTTTATAAAAAAGTAGTAAAAAATAAAAAAACAAAAAATTCTCGTAAGAAAATGAGGTGATCAATTTGCCTAAAGGTGATGGTAGTTTAATTGCACAAAATAAAAAGGCCAGACATGACTATGCTGTAATGGAAACAATAGAGGCAGGAATGGTCTTAAAAGGAACTGAAATTAAAGCGATTAGAAGTAGACGAGTTAATTTAAAAGATGGCTACGTCAGAATCAAAGATGGCGAAGCTTTCTTAGTAAATGTCCATATTAGTCCTTATGAGCAAGGAAATCTTTTTAATCATGACCCACTTAGAACACGAAAATTACTAATGCATAAAAAACAAATTGCTCATTTAGGAGCAGAAGCTAAGAATACAGGGATTGCTTTGATTCCTTTGAAGATATATATTAAGGATGGTTTCGCTAAAGTTTTAATTGGTGTGGGTAAAGGTAAAAAGCAATATGATAAACGACAAGATTTAAAACAGAAAGATATGAATAGAGAAATAAGTCGTTCATTAAGAGACAGACAGAAATAGATTAGAATTGGGAGGGATTTCATGAGAAATCACTCCTTTTTTTTTAAGCAATAAATAACGAAATTGATATTAAAAAAAACTACGATTTGCTTTGTGTTATTTATCATTTGGTGTTATCATAGTCCTAGTTGAGTTCTTTTTTTTTAGAGCTTGATTGGTGATAGGAATGGACTTCTCTAAGTCTTTTCATCATAAAAAACCAAAGAATTTCAATATTCTTATGGAGAGTATTTTCTAAAAAGAAAAGGGGTGAATTGAGGTGGAAGAAAAGTCCTGGATAATTGAGATTGCGGGAATCCCGTTCGATGCGACGGTGTGCTTAATGACGATTTTAACGTGCGTAATCGTTTTTTGCATTGTGTATTTTTGCAGTCGAAATTTACAGATGAAGCCAAAGGGAAAGCAAAATGTTCTTGAATTTATAGTTGATTTTGTCAAAGGTATCGTATCAGACAATATAGATAAGAAAGATGTAAATGATTACCATTTACTAGGTTTTACTTTCTTTATGTTTGTGTTAGTATCCAATTTAATTGGCTTGATCACTAAGGTCGTCGTTTTTCCAAGCGAAACATCGTATTGGAAGAGTCCAACTGCAGACCCGTTAGTTACATTAACATTAGCTTTAATAGCAATTATTTTAACCCATTACTATGGATTAAAGAGGCAAGGTGTCAAAAACTATTTTGTTAATAGTTTTATGAAACCAACGGCAATTTTATTACCAATTAAAATTATCGAAGAATTTACAAATGTTTTAACATTAGGTCTTCGTTTATATGGGAATGTCTTTGCTGGTGAAGTATTGCTGACATTAATTGCAAACTTAGGTGCCAGTGGGCCAGTGAAATTTATTTTAGCTGTACCACTTGAGGTAATTTGGCAAACATTCTCATTATTCATTGGAGCGGTACAAGCCTTTATATTTGTTACTTTAATGATGGTATATCTATCACATAAAGTAGAAGCACATGACGAATAAAATACAAAGAACACACTACTAGGAGGAATTTTAAATGCAATATCTTGCAGCAGCAATCGCAGTTTTTGGCGCTTCTATCGGAGCAGCTTATGGTAATGGTAAAGTAATTTCTAAAACACTTGAGTCTATGACTCGTCAACCTGAAATGTCAGGACAATTAAGAGGAACAATGTTTATTGGGGTAGCTTTAATAGAAGCCGTACCTATTCTTGGTGTGGTTATAGCACTTTTATTAGTTTTCATGAAGTAACAAATATCTTTAAGAAGAAGAAGAATCATTTTCAAATATAAAATGATTCAGGAAGGAAGTGTAGTAAACTTATGATCAACCAGTTAGTTTTGGCTAATACAGGTCAAAGTATGCTAAGTACAATTCTTTTCGTTTCTGTTTCATTTCTGGTATTGTTACTAGCTTTAAAAAAGTTTGCATGGGGACCTGTAGTCAACATGATGCAAGATCGTGAAAACAAGATTGCATCAGACATCGATAATGCAGAAATGTCTAAAATTGAAGCTGATAAGTTAGAAAAACAAAGACAAATGGAACTTAAACAGTCACGTACTGAAGCACAAAAAATTATTGCTCAAGCTAAAGATACAGCTGAGAATAATGCTCACGGTATCTTACTTGAAGCACAAGAGCACGCGACAAGAATCAAAAAACAAGCGCAAGAAGATCTACGTATCGAGCGCGATCGAATGATCGATGAAGCGAAAAAAGAAGTGGCAGACTTATCTATTGAAATTGCTGCTAAAATTCTTAAGAAAGAATTGTCGGCGAGCACTCATCAAGAGTTGATTCAAACTAGTATTGAAAAGCTAGGAGTCGATGAAGATGAATAGAAAATATGTCGTTGCAAGAACGTATGGTAAAGCTTTATTTACAGAAGCTATCCAATTAAAATCTGTTTCTGAAATCTATAAAGAAATGCTTCAATTAAGAGAAGTTTATCGTCAAGTTCCAGATCTTGGCGATATCTTAAGTGATGACCGATTAACAGTTTATGAAAAAGTCAATATTGTTAAAGATTTAGAAAATAGCTTTAGTGATATCGTTGGCAAGTTCATTCATACAGTCTATGACTATGGTCGTATGAATGAAATGCCTGCTATTATTGATGAATTCGAACATTTATACTATGAACAATTCGGAATTGTTGTAGTGGATGTAACGACGGCAGTAGCTCTTAATATGGATCAACGACATGATTTGGAAGAACGATTAGCTATTCAATTTAACGCTAATAAAGTTGTTATTAGACCAAAAATCGCCCCTGCTATTATGGGAGGCATGATTATTGAATCTGAACATCGTGTTATCGATCAAAGTGTAAGAAATGAATTATCAGAAATACATGCTGCATTACTAAAATAATGCTTAGTGACAAGGTGAGAGGTGAAGTACATGAGTATTAGAGCGGAAGAAATTAGTTCGCATATAAAACAGCAACTTGCTAAATACGAAGAATCTCTAACAGTAGACGAAGTAGGAACTGTCTCATATGTAGGGGATGGTATTGCACGTGCTTACGGTTTAGAGAATGCCATGTCAGGAGAATTATTAGAGTTTGATAATGGTGTATTTGGTATGGCTCAGAACTTAGAAGCTGAGAGTGTTGGTATTATAATTTTAGGTAAATATCAAGAAATTCGTGAAGGCGATAAAGTAAAACGAACTGGACGTATTATGGAAGTACCAGTTGGGGAAGCTTTAATCGGACGAGTTGTTAATCCTTTAGGTCAACCAATTGATGGACTTGGTGAAATTAAAACGCGTAAATCAAGACCAATCGAAGCCCAAGCGCCTGGCGTTATGGCTCGTAAATCAGTGGATCAACCTTTACAAACAGGTATCAAAGCGATTGACGCTTTAGTTCCTGTTGGACGTGGTCAACGTGAGTTAATCATTGGGGATCGTAAAACAGGTAAAACATCTGTTGCAATTGATGCAATCATCAATCAAAAAGACGAAGACATGATTTGTATATATGTTGCGATTGGACAAAAAGAATCAACGGTAAGAAATCAAGTTGAGACACTTAAGAAATACGGCGCAATGGATTATACTATTGTTATTTCAGCTAGTGCATCTCAACCATCTCCATTGCTTTATTTAGCGCCTTACACTGGTGCTGCAATGGGAGAGGAATTTATGTACAATGGAAAACACGTATTAGTTGTTTATGATGATTTATCAAAACAAGCAGCTGCATATCGTGAAATTTCATTATTACTTAGAAGACCTCCAGGTCGTGAAGCATTCCCAGGGGATGTTTTCTACTTGCATTCTCGTTTATTAGAAAGAGCTGCTAAGTTGAATGATTCTTTAGGTGGCGGATCAATGACGGCATTACCATTTGTTGAAACACAAGCAGGAGATATCTCAGCTTATATTCCAACAAACGTTATATCTATCACAGATGGACAAATATTCTTAGAAAGTGATTTATTCTATTCAGGCGTTCGTCCTGCAATTAATCCTGGTTTGTCAGTATCCCGCGTTGGTGGTTCTGCACAAATTAAAGCGATGAAAAAAGTAGCAGGAACACTACGTACCGATTTAGCAAGTTTCCGTGAATTAGAAGCCTTTACACAATTTGGCTCTGATTTAGATGCGGCAACACAAGCAAAATTAAACCGTGGTAAACGTACTGTAGAAGTTTTAAAACAAAATGTTCATGAGCCAATTGGTGTTGAAAAACAAGTGTTAATTCTTTATGCATTGACACATGGTTTCTTAGATACTATTCCAGTAAATGATATTTTACGTTTTGAAAAAGAATTGTTTGAATATGTAGGTAATAACTATCCTGCAATCTTTGATACAATTAAAAACACTAAAAATTTACCTAATGAAGATGACCTTAAAAAAGCAATTGATGAGTTTAAAGACATTTTTAGTTCAAGTCAATTCTCAGTTGCTGATGAGTTAACACAATCCTAGAAAGTGGTGATTGAGTATGGGCGCTTCCCTTATTGATATTAAAAAGAGAATAGCTTCAACCAAAAAGACGAGTCAAATTACGAGTGCTATGCAAATGGTAGCAGCTTCAAAATTGACAAAATCTGAACAATCATCAAGACGTTTTCAAGAATATGCAACCAAAGTGAGAACAATTACAACTCACTTAGCATCATCACAATTGCAAGCAATTGAAAATGCTGATTTTTCTAGTTTTGAAGATAACATGGAGATGTACCATAAACTTTTAATTGCTCGTCCAGTCAAAAAAACAGGTTATATTATTATCACTTCAGATAAAGGTCTTGCAGGTGGTTACAATAGTTCAGTTATCAAAAATACAATTGAAGTTCTTCAAAAAGATCACGAAGATCAAAATGAAGTAGTTATGATGTCAATTGGTGGAACTGGTGCAGACTTCTTTAAACATAAAAACATTCCAGTTTCATATGAATTAAGAGGTCTTAGTGATCATCCAAGCTATAATGAAGTTCGTAAGATTGTTAATTCTGCTATTCAAATGTATAACAATGAAGTGTTTGATGAATTGTACGTTTGTTACAATCATCATGTAAACACTTTATCTTCTGCATTCCGTGCAGAAAAAATGTTACCAATTGAAGATTTAGATTCAAAAGAAGCAACATCATATGAACAAGATTATATTCTTGAACCTTCTGAAGATGCAATTTTGAATACATTACTGCCCCTCTACGCTGAAAGCTTAATCTACGGAGCAGTGTTAGATTCTAAAACTGCTGAGCATGCTGCGCGTATGACAGCAATGAAGAGTGCGACAGAAAATGCAAGCAACATAATCGATGATTTAACAATCACATTTAATAGAGCCAGACAAGCAGCCATAACAAATGAGATTACAGAAATTGTCGGCGGAGCTGCAGCTTTAGAAGATTAACGGGGAGGAATTTGTGAAATGAAAATCGGAAAAATAGTCCAAGTAATAGGTCCCGTTGTAGATGTGGCTTTTCCGTTAGATCAATCATTGCCAGATATCAATGATGCATTAGTAGTCTACAAATCGGAAAATAAACAAAAAGTTGTCTTAGAAGTTACGATTGAAATGGGAGACGGTGTCGTAAGAACTGTCGCCATGGAATCAACAGATGGCTTGCAACGTGGAATGGAAGTCCTACATACAGGTTCACCAATTACTGTACCAGTAGGTAGAGAAACATTGGGACGTGTCTTTAATGTTTTAGGCGAAACTATTGATTTAGATGAGCCACTTCCAGAAACAATGGAAAGAAATAGTATCCATAATGAAGCACCAACTTATGAAAATTTAAGTACAGATTCAGAAGTTTTACAAACAGGTATCAAAGTAATTGACCTTCTAGCGCCTTATTTAAAAGGTGGTAAAGTTGGACTTTTCGGTGGTGCTGGTGTTGGTAAAACAGTATTAATTCAAGAATTAATCAATAATATTGCCCAAGAATTAGGTGGTATTTCTGTGTTTGCTGGCGTTGGAGAAAGAACACGTGAAGGAAATGACCTTTATTTTGAAATGAAAGAATCTGGCGTAATTAAAAAAACTGCCATGGTTTTTGGTCAAATGAATGAGCCACCTGGTGCCAGAATGCGTGTAGCATTAACTGGTTTAACTATGGCTGAATATTTCCGTGATCAAGAAAAACAAGATGTGTTATTATTTATTGATAATATCTTCCGTTTCACTCAAGCAGGTTCTGAAGTATCTGCCCTTTTAGGTCGTATGCCTTCAGCTGTTGGTTACCAACCAACACTTGCAACAGAAATGGGACAATTACAAGAGCGTATCACATCTACAAGAGATGGTTCAATTACATCTATTCAAGCAATCTATGTACCAGCCGATGACTATACGGATCCGGCTCCTGCAACTGCATTCGCCCATTTAGATGCAACAACCAACCTTGAAAGACGTTTAACTGAACAAGGTATTTACCCAGCGGTAGATCCACTTGCTTCATCTTCTAGTGCTTTAGAACCAGGAATTGTTGGGGAAGAACATTATAAAGTTGCAACAGAAGTTCAACGTTTATTACAACGTTACAAAGAATTACAAGATATTATTGCTATCTTAGGTATGGACGAGTTATCTGATGATGAAAAAGTTGTCGTGGGACGTGCCAGAAGAGTTCAATTCTTCTTATCTCAAAACTTCCATGTGGCTGAACAATTCACAGGTCAACCAGGTAGTTACGTACAATTACACGAAACGATTAAAGGCTTCAGAGAAATCTTAGATGGTAAACACGATAATTTACCAGAAGAAGCTTTCCGTAGTGTTGGTCGTATTGAAGAAGCAATTGAAAAAGCTGAGAAATTAAACTATTAAGAAGGAGGTAATAAAACATGAGTTCCTTCGTAGTTAATATCGTTACCCCAGATGGTACAATTTATGACCGTCAAGCTAAATTTTTAGTAGCTAAAACACAAGCTGGTTCACTTGGAGTTCTACCTAACCATGCCCCTCTTATTTCTCCACTAAGTATCGACGCTGTTAGAATTGATCTAACAGAAGAAGATGGTGGACAATCTGACTGGGTAGCAGTTAATGCTGGAATTATTGAGATTAGAGATAATATTGTTTCAATTATCGCCAATAGTGCGGAAACTGAAAAAAATATAGATATATCTCGTGCAGAAGAAGCTAAAAAACGTGCAGAAGCTAAAATTCAAAAAGCCAAATCTCAAGATGATAAAGAAATTGATTTAGCTCGTGCAGAAATTGCATTGATTAGAGCTATCAATCGCTTGAATGTGGCAAATAAAAAGAGGTAGAGGATAATATCCTTTACCTTTTTCTTTTATTACGCCGTATTTTTTAATAGAAAGGTAGGTTTTTTGATGTATGGTATCGATGTTTTAGTAAGGATATTTAGTCATTTTTTATTTATTTACTTAGCTTTTTGGTCACTACAATCCTTGAGATTAGATATTATATTTAAAAAAGGACAGCAGTATTATAAACAAATCAAAGTGTTTTATCTACTATTAGCTATATTTATAGGCTATAATGTTAGTAATTTTTTTATGGAAGTTATGTTCTTATCTCGTGATTTACTTCAAGGTGTATTCTCTTAAAAAGGGTGTTTGAAAAATAGAAGTAAAAAATACCATTTTGTATAGTCTCGTGTTATAATGATTGAGATTTAACAAAATTTCCAGAGGTTTTTGGAGGGAGAATTTATGGATTACATTAAAGTTCACAGCGGAAATAAGCTGTCAGGGCAAGTAAAAATAGAGGGTGCTAAAAATGCAGTATTGCCAATTTTAGCTGGAGCCCTATTAGCAGATCAAGGAACAACTAAAATTACTAATGCTCCAATCTTATCGGACGTATTCATGATGAATAATGTTATCAAACACTTAAACACAGATATAGAGTTCGATCAAGATAATAACACTATTGAAATTACAGCTACAAAACAGTTAAAACATGAGGCTCCTTTTGAGTATGTTAGTCAAATGAGAGCATCGATTGTTGTCATGGGACCACTATTAGCAAGAACTGGACATGCAAAAGTTGCAATGCCAGGAGGATGTGCTATTGGTAAACGTCCGATAGACTTACACCTTAAAGGTTTCCAAGCTTTAGGTGCCACAATCACGCAAACAAACGGTTATATTGAGGCTAAAGCTGATGAGTTAAAAGGTGCTAGAATTTACCTAGACTTTCCAAGTGTTGGCGCAACTCAAAATATTATGATGGCAGCAGTTAAAGCTAAAGGAACTACTGTGATTGAAAATGTAGCAAGAGAACCTGAAATTGTAGATTTAGCTATCTTTTTGAATAAAATGGGCGCTAAAATTACAGGTGCAGGAACTGAAACAATTCGTATTGAAGGTGTAACTAGCTTAACTGGAACTCAACATGCGGTTGTTCAAGATCGTATTGAAGCAGGAACATTTATGGTAGCTTCCGCTTTAACAGGTGGGAATGTTTTAATTGAAGAAGGAATAATGGAGCATAATCGACCATTAATTTCTAAATTAACTGAAATGGGCGTATCTATTACAGAAGAAGCCAGAGGTATTCGCGTCAAAGGACCAAAAGTTTTATTACCAACGGATGTAACTACATTGCCGCATCCTGGATTTCCAACTGATATGCAAGCTCAGATGAGTATTTTAATGACGCTATCAAGCGGTTCTAGTGTTCTTTCGGAGACAGTTTTTGAAAACCGATTCCAACATTTAAATGAATTAAAACGCATGGGAGCTAAGCATCAAATTTCTGGGAATGTTGCACATATTGAAGGTGTTCTTGGACTTCAAGGAGCAGAAGTTTCTGCAACTGATTTAAGAGCAGCAGCAGCTTTAATTATTGCAGGATTAGTAGCAGAAGGAACAACAAAAGTTTATCATTTAGAGTACTTAGATCGTGGTTATTATGAATTCCATAAAAAATTACAAGCTTTAGGTGCTGATGTTACTCGTGTTTATGCAAGTCAAAATGAAAAAGTTCAATCAATTTAATAGGTAAGGAGAAACAGATGGGAACAATAACAAAACGTGTCATAATACAAGTTTCACTTGTTATTTTAACAATATTGGTATTTGTTGCGCTGTTTTTTGCCGGTATTTTTATCGGGTATGTTGTTCTTGGAAAAGGTTATAAGTCAGATGCTTTTAACCCGAATACTTGGAATCATATCTTAGATTTCTTTAAATAAATGATTTTATTTTTTGTGGAAAAAGGAGTTGGTAATTGTATCAGCTTCTTTTTTATCTTACTCGAAAAGGTAGAGAATGATAACTATGTTTAAAAAAATAATGATTGCACCTGTTAGATTTTATCAGCGATTTATTTCACCACTTTTTCCTAGAAGTTGCAGGTATCATCCAACGTGTTCTCAGTATATGATTGATGCTGTTAATTACCATGGTGCCTTTAAAGGTGTTGTGATGGGAACGGGGCGGATTTGTCGTTGTCATCCTTTAGTAAAAGGTGGTATAGATTATGTACCAAGAAAATTTACCTTAAGAAAAAATCCTGATGAAACTTATACAGGTCCATATACTAAGAAAGAAAGCCCAAAATAAAGGCTTTTTTTTATTTCGTTAGAATTGTCTGAATATTCAGTTGACATATTATTAAAATTTGGTTATAGTAATTAACAACATATTAATTAAAAGTTAATGTAATGGAAGCTAAAAGGGAGTTTTATATATGAAAAAAATAATTGGGTTATTATTCGCAAGTACCATGCTTTTAACTGCATGCGGAAATCCTGGTGGAGGAACCAGTGGAGGTAGTAATAAAGAAAATTCAAAAGAATCAGATACGATTAAAATTGGCTTAAACCTCGAGTTATCGGGAGCGGTGGCAGCTTATGGTAATCAAGAAAAAGATGGGGCACAACTTGCAGTAGATGAAATTAATGAAAAGGGTGGTATAAATGGTAAAAAAATTGAATTGGTCATTAAAGATAATAAGTCTGATACAGCCGAAGCAGCCGCAGTGGCAGCTAATTTAACAACAAAAGAAAATGTAGTCGCAATTATTGGCCCAGCAACGTCGGGAGCTTCTAAGGCTCAAATACCGAATGTTACAAAGGCTAAAGTACCTGTTATTACACCATCAGGAACAGATGATTCAATTACTGTTTTAAATGATAAGGTTCAAGAATATATCTATAGAGCCTGTTTCCAAGATTCATTTCAAGGTGTTATTCTAGCAAATTATGCAATGGACAATTTAAAAGCTAAAAAAGCTGTTGTCATTGGTGATGTTTCTAGTGATTATGCTAAAGGGTTGTCAACATCATTTAAAGACACGTTTACTGGCGATATTGTAGCTGATGAAAAATTTAATCAAAAAGACAAAGATTTTAAAGCAATATTGACTAAAATTAAAGATAAAGAGTTTGATTTTATCTATCTTCCAGGTTATTACGAAGAAGCAGGTTTGATTATTAAACAAGCAAGAGAAATGGGAATTGAACAACCAATTTTAGGAGCAGATGGTTTTTCAGATTCTAAGTTAATCGACATTGCTGGTAAAGATAATATGAATTCAGTTTACTATACAGCTCATTTTTCTGAAAAAGCACCAGCTTCAGATAAAGTTAAAACATTTATTGACGCTTTCGACAAAAAATATAGTAAAAAACCAAGCTCATTTAATGCTTTAGCTTATGACTCTGTTTATATGTTTGCAGATGCGATTGATAGAGCTGGAGTAGCGGATAGTGAAAAAATAACTAAAGAGTTAGCAAGTTTGAAAGATTTTGACGGTGTTACTGGAAAAATGAGTATGGATAAAAATCATAATCCAGAAAAGGCAGCCGTTGTTATTGGTCTTAAAGATGGAAAGGAAGAAACAGCAGATGTTGTTAATCCGTAAAAAAGAGGTAGAGAAAAGAGTGTTCAACTAAAAGAATTAAGAGACTATGACATAACTTTTAAGTTGTTGTCGAAGTCTCTTTTTATTAAAAAGGGGGAATGTTGAAAATGAATATCTTTCAACAATTAATAAACGGTTTGTCATTAGGTAGTATCTACGCCCTGTTGGCATTAGGCTATACGATGGTTTATGGCATTATCAAACTTATTAATTTCGCTCATGGAGAGATTTATATGATGGGTGCTTTTGTAGGTTATTACGTAACAAATCAGTTTAAATTAAGTTTAATACCAACTTTATTAATCTCAATGACAATATGTGCGATTCTAGGCGTTTTAATTGAATTTTTAGCATATCGTCCGTTGAGAAAGTCAACGCGTATAGCGGCTTTAATTACAGCGATTGGTGTGTCTTTTTTAATCCAGTCTCTGATGATTTACTTTATAGGAGCAGATACACGACCTTTTCCACAAATTATTGAAAATACGAATTATGATATGAAATTATTTACAATAAGTAAAATTCAGTTAATCATTTTATCCACTTCTATTTTCTTAATGATTTTACTTCAAATGATTGTTAAACATACAAAAATGGGTAAAGCAATGAGAGCTGTTAGTGTTGATCCAGATGCCGCTCAATTGATGGGAATTAATGTCAATCATACAATTTCATTTACATTTGCAATTGGGTCATCCTTAGCAGCTGCAGGCGGGGTTTTAATTGGTCTTTACTACAATAGTATTGATCCCATGATGGGAGTTGCACCAGGCCTTAAAGCCTTTATTGCAGCCGTATTTGGTGGGATTGGTATCATTCCAGGCGCTGCATTGGGAGGATTTGTGATTGGAATTATTGAAACCTTTGTGAGTGCTCTGGGCTTTACTGCTTATCGTGATGCTGTTGTATATGCTATTTTGATTATTGTGTTACTGGTTAAGCCATCTGGGTTGTTAGGCAAGAATGTTAAAGAAAAAGTGTAGGTGATGAGGATGAAAAAGAATATAAAGATCAATCTTTCTTGGGTTGGATTAATGTCAATGGGATTTATTATTTTAGGAACGATGTATAGTACAGGGATGATGTCACCTGTTTTAGAAACAGCGTTGGTTATGATTGGAATTAATATTATCTTAGGTGTCGGGCTGAATCTTGTGATTGGTATTTCAGGTCAATTTTCATTAGGTCATGCTGGATTTATGGCGATTGGTGCTTATGCCACAGCGATTATCTCTATGAAAAGTCCCACATTACCGGGATTTCTAACTGGATTATTAGTTGGAGCAGTTATATCCGGAGTGGTTGCTTTAGTCGTAGGGATTCCAACCTTACGTTTATCAGGTGATTATTTAGCTATTGCTACTTTAGGTGTGTCTGAAATTATTCGGATTCTAATTATGAATTTAGATGGGATTACAAATGGTCCAGCGGGTCTGTTTGGGATTACGCCTTTTGTTACATGGTCAATGGTTTATGTGATTGTCTGTATCACGACAATTATTACAACAAATTTTATTAATAGTGCGGCAGGACGTGCAACACTTTCTGTTAGAGAAAATGAAATTGCGGCGGAGTCGATGGGTGTTAATACAACTAAATACAAAGTTATTGCTTTTGTGATAGGTGCGATGACAGCAGCTGTAGCAGGTGGTTTATACGCTAGTTATATTCAAACTATTGTTCCAGCAAATTTTGATTTTATGAAATCAATTGATATCTTAATTATTGTTGTGTTTGGTGGTGTTGGAAGTATTACAGGTACCTTTATTGCTGCGATTGTTTTAGGTTTCCTAAATATGTTTTTACAAGATGCGGGAGCTATCCGAATGATTGTCTACGCTTTAGCGCTGATTGTTATTATGATTTTTAAACCATCAGGACTTTTAGGAATGAATGAATTATCATTTAAGAAAATTTTTAATAAAGGAGGTCGTAAAAATGCCATTATTAAAAATAAATAATTTAACGAAAAATTTTGGAGGATTAGCTGCTGTATCTAACGTGAATCTTGAACTAGGTGAAAATGAATTGGTTGGCTTGATTGGACCAAATGGTGCAGGTAAGACAACTTTATTTAATCTTTTAACAGGTGTTTACGAACCAAGTGAAGGTGATGTCCTTTTTTATAACGAGGGGAAAGAAGAGCGTTTGAATGGACTTAAACCTTTCAAAGTAGCTAATAAAGGTTTAAGTCGTACCTTTCAAAATATTCGTTTATTCAAAGATTTAACTGTTTTAGATAATGTTTTGATAGGGATGAACGGTAAGCAACCAGTTGGAGTGTTAACAGGAATTTTGAGACTTCCTTCTTTTTATAAGTCAGAAAAAAAAATGAAACAAAAAGCATTAGAGTTATTAGAAATTTTTGATTTAAAAAATAAAGAGGAATCCTTAGCTAAAAATCTTTCTTATGGTGAGCAGAGGAGGTTAGAAATTGTTAGAGCGCTGGCAACAGAGCCAAAAATCCTTTTTCTAGATGAACCAGCAGCGGGAATGAATCCACAAGAAACAGCTGAATTAACGGAACTAATAAAAAAAGTCCAACGTGAATTCGATTTAACGATTCTTTTAATCGAACATGACATGTCTTTAGTAATGGATGTTTGCGAAAGAATTTATGTTTTAGAATACGGTCAAATGATTGCTGAAGGCAAACCAGAAGAAATAAAAACGAACAAACGAGTGATTAAAGCATATTTAGGCGGTGATTTGTAATGCTAAAAGTGGAAAAAATGTCAGTTCATTATGGGATGATTCAAGCAGTAAAAGAAGTTTCATTTGAGGTGAATGAAGGTGAAATTGTCAGCTTGATTGGAGCGAATGGGGCTGGAAAAACAACGATTTTACGTACAATTTCAGGATTGGTTCGACCTAGTGGTGGGACGATTACTTTTCAAGGGGATAAAATTGAAAAAGAAACATCTCCAAATATTGTGAAAAGTGGTTTAGTCCAAGTACCGGAAGGACGTCACGTTTTTACAGGAATGACTGTGATGGAAAATTTAGAACTTGGTGCTTTCTTATACAAAGACAAAAAAGAAAGTGAAACGATATTGAAGCACATTTTTGACCGTTTTCCTATTCTAGCTGAAAGAAAAAATCAAGATGCTGCGACTCTCTCAGGTGGCGAACAACAAATGTTAGCTATGGGACGAGCACTCATGTCTCGCCCTAAATTATTACTATTAGATGAGCCTTCCATGGGATTGGCACCAATCTTCATTAAAGAAATTTTTTCAATTATTGAAGAAATTAAAGCGCAGGGCACAACAGTTTTATTAATTGAACAAAATGCAAAAATGGCCTTAAGTATTGCAGATCGTGGTTATGTTTTAGAAACAGGAAAAGTAGTTTTAAAAGGTAGCGGAAAAGAGTTACTAGAGAGTCCAGAGATTCAAAAAGCTTATTTAGGAGGTTAATTATGTTAGTTAAAGATTATATGTCAAAAAATCTTGTTACGATTAGTAAAGG
>CAUQFM010000037.1:0-18826 GCA_963517295.1 uncultured Vagococcus sp. | reverse complement strand
GGAATAAAAAATCTGCTCCTACGACAACTTCAGAAACGAAAATCAATTCAAAAAGCGTGAATTATTTTTTATTTCTTCCAGTTGCTTGAAGCAAACCGATTTTTTATTCACCTTGAATTTAAATCATTCCTAAACTTGCTAAAGCGGTGATAACAGCTCCACCGACCATAGCGATTAACATTACCCAAATAACAACAGTGGTGATTTTTGAAAAAGTACTTTTTGGTTTTTTACTCATAATATTTTTTCCGCCTTTTAATCATATATTCAATGATAACAGTTTACACCGAATAGTAGGAGGAATCAAGATAAGGATTGATTTAAATATAGTAGAATAAAAAATAATTTGAAAAAAATTGAACTGTTACACTAGATGGACTATAATTGTTTAAAGGATTAAATATAGAAAACGCCTTAATCTGTAATGGTTGTTACAAAGACGTCCTTATAAGTTCTATCATTGTTATTAGTTTGATATCTAGATAGCTTATAATAAACTTGTCTTAGTAGTGAAGCTTACAAAAGGATTGTGAAGGGAAATAGTCACATGCAAAAATTTACTATAGCTACTTTTTTTTGGTATATCTTTCCATTAATATTATTATTTGGAAGTTCTTTTCTAGTGAAAAAAACTTCTCTTGAAAAAAAATACGGAATTAAATCACCTGATCTTGCAACACCTTTTTTACTAGTTGGTATTCACTATTTATCAAAAGTAATCTTTGATGAAAGTTTTTTACCATATACTTTACTCATTGTTTTACTTGTTTCAATGTTAATAGCGGTATTTCAAGCTTATCAGTATAAAGAAATTAAGTATAAACGGTATTTGAAAATGGTGTGGCGGATTATTTTTTTGATTACTTTATTAATTTATTTTTTACTAATTTTAGTCAGCATTATTCTATTTTTAAAATAAAAAACTAAGACAATCACTAGTATATTACTGGTATTGTCTTTTTTGTTTTCACTTCTATTACAATCTATACCAAATCTTAATTTTTTCGCTAAGAATGTGGTAGAAAGTGGGGGAATGTGGTAGACTAGTTCTATTGAGTGGCGAGTCGAGGTGACCTTTTATGTTTATGGGAGAATATCAACATAATATTGACTTAAAAGGACGTCTAATTGTTCCATCAAAACTACGAGAAAGCTTAGGCGAAAAATTTATCGTAACAAGAGGGATGGATGGATGTTTATTTGGTTATCCGATGAATGAGTGGGCTATTTTAGAAGAAAAAATGAAAGAAATGCCTTTATCAAAAAAAGAAGCACGAACTTTTGTCCGATTCTTTTACTCAGCTGCTATTGAATGTGAAATTGACAAACAAGGAAGAATCAATCTTCCATTAAATTTAAGAAAATATGCGAAATTAGAAAAACCATGTGTCATAATCGGTGTTTCAAATCGAATTGAGATTTGGAGTGAAGAGCGTTGGCAAGATTTCTCACTAGATGCTGAAGAGAATTTTGATGATATTGCTGAAACGATGATTGATTTTGGTTTTTAAACTAAAGCTTGGAGAAAGATATTTATGTCAGAAACTTTTGAACATGTCACAGTTTTATTAAAAGAAACAGTTGACGGCCTTGCGGTTAAACCTGATGGAATCTATGTAGATTGTACTTTGGGTGGCGCTGGTCATAGTCAATACCTTTTATCACAACTATCTGAAAAAGGTCATCTTTATGCATTTGATCAAGATGAAACAGCTATAAAACATGCCAGTAATAAACTTAAAAATGAATTAGAACAAGATAAAGTAACTTTTATTCAAGCAAATTTTAGGTATTTAAAAGCAGAACTAGCTAAACATGGTGTTGAGGAGATTGATGGTATATTATATGATTTAGGTGTTTCTTCTCCTCAGTTAGATGAGGGTGAAAGAGGATTTAGTTATCATCAAGATGCACCTTTGGATATGAGAATGGATCAATCAGCACCTGTCAGTGCTTTTGACGTTGTTAATGAATACAGTTACGAGCAATTAGTGAAAATATTTTTTAGGTACGGTGAAGAGAAATTTTCTAAACAAATTGCAAGAAAAATAGAGAAAAAAAGAGTCGAAAAGCCGATTGAAACAACAGGCGAATTAGTGGAACTTATTAAAGAAGCTATACCAGCTCCTGCTAGAAGAAAAGGCGGACATCCTGCTAAACGTATTTTTCAAGCAATTCGTATAGAAGTAAACAGTGAATTAGAAGTAATTGGTGAATCACTAGAACAAGCGATTGAACTATTAAGTCATGAAGGACGTATTAGTGTCATCACCTTTCATTCATTAGAAGATAAAATTGTTAAGAATATATATAAGGAATACAGCCGACCAAAGGATTTACCACCAGGTTTGCCAATGGTTCCAGTTGAATATCAACCAACACTAAAATTTGTTAATCGAAAACCAATTGTTGCCTCTGATGAAGAGTTAGAAGTTAATAATCGTTCAAGAAGCGCTAAGCTTAGAGTAGCTGAAAAAATAATCCCTGAAAGGTTGGGTTAGGTGTGTCTCTTCCAGAAAAAAAAGAACCAATGATATATGATTATACACAAGCCTTGCCACCTGAAGAGGAAAAAAGGTTACAAGAAAATATTCCGTACTTAGTCCCTAAAAGTAAACTTAGAAAAGTAAGTAAGTTAGAAAAGATTGTGTTTTCCACTTTTATTGTCACATTTTTATTCTTATCTATTGCTACAATAAAAATGACGACAGCTATTAATAGAGAAGAAGAAGCAATCACTAGCGTTCAACAAACAATGAATGAATCAAAAAGTGCAATTGAAAAGTTAGAACAAGAAAAAAATGAATTGCTTAGAGCGGACCGAGTTAAAGGGATCGCAGACAAATCTGAAATTAAAGTAAGAGAAGATAATATAAGGAAAATAAAATAATGAAAGAATTTAGACGGAAATTCAAAAAAAAACTAGCGTCAAAAAATTTAACACCATCTGGTAATAGAAAAAAAGTAGGTATTATTCTTTTTGGAACAACTATTGCTATTTTCCTTCTTTTTACAGTACGTTTTGTTTATATTATCGGAGTAGGTAAAGTAGGATCTGAAAGTTTAGATAAGAAAAGACAGGATCTGTATCAAGGAAGTAGCATCATCAAGGCAAAACGGGGGACCATTTATGATAGAAATGGACAACCAATTGCTGAAGATGCTACTTCCTATTCGTTATATGCTGAATTAGGAAAAGATTATATTGGCTTAAATAGCGTAGAGCTTTTTGTACATGATAAAGATAAAGACAAAATCGCTGATATATTTAATCAATATGCAGGTATCGAAAAAAAACTAACAATGGAACAACTAGGTAAAGAAGTCAAAAAAAATGCGGATGGGAAATATTATGGTAGTACGGAATTTGGTTCTAAAGGGAAAAATTTATCTTTAGAAGTGAAGAAAAACATCGAAAAAGCATTAGAAAAAGAAAAAATAACAGGAATTTATTTCAATGAACATCCAGATAGAATGTATCCAAACGGTAAATATGCTTCGTACATAGTTGGATATGCACAACCAGAAAATGCTGATGAAGAAGATTCAAAATTAACTGGTAAAAATGGTATGGGGATTGAAAAAGCTTATGATGATGTTCTTAAAGGAGAAGATGGCTTTAAGTATTATCAAAAGGATAGCAAGGGAAATGAATTACCAGGTTCTGTGATTGTGGATAAAAAATCAGTTGATGGGAAAGATATCTACACAACCTTGGACAGTAATCTTCAACTTCGCTTAGAAGAAGTGATGGATGATGTTTTAGAAAAAGCCACACCAGAAGATATAACAGCGATGTTGATGGATGCTAAAACAGGGCAAATATTGGCAGCTTCGCAACGACCTACGTTTGATCCACAAACAAAAGAAGGCTTGTATGAAGAAAAAGATAAACCAAAACCAGTTTGGCAAAATTTATTAGTTCAAACGCCTTTTGAACCAGGATCAACAATGAAAGTATTTACAATGGCAGCGGCTATTGATTCTGGTAATTACAATGAAAATGAAACCTTTCAATCAGGAAAAATCCAAATTTATGATACAACGATTAATGATTGGAAACCAGAAGGAAAAGGGACATTGACTTACAGACAAGCTTTATCATGGTCGAGTAATGTGGGAATGGTCCTACTTGAACAAAAAATGGGAACAACATGGCAATCATATTTACAAAAATTTGGTTTTGCTAAATCAACAGATTCAGGGCTACCTTTTGAAGAACCAGGAAATATTAGAGATAAAAACCCAGTAGATACAGCAATGTCTTCTTTTGGACAAGCGATTGGTGTGACTAATTTTCAAATGATGCAAGGTTTTACAGCGATTTCTAATAAGGGAACTATGATGAAACCTCAGTACATTCAAAAAATCACTTCAGAAGACGGCAAAGATGAAAAAGTCTATGGTCCAGAAAAAGTTGGACAGCCGATTAAACCTGAAACAGCTGATAAAGTATTGGATTTCATGAAAGATACTGTAAATGACCCGACTTATGGAACTGGATATGATATTTACGGAGTTGATGGAGTGAACGTATCTGCTAAAACAGGAACAGCGCAGATTTTTGAAAACGGAAAAGTTTTAACAGGAGAATATGATTACCTTTATTCTGTTGTCCAAATAGCACCAACGGAAAATCCGCAGTATATTATGTACGTGACGATGAAGCGTCCAACGATTACTGGTGAACATGGAAGTCCTCAAAAATTAGTTTCAGATATTTCTAACAGTATGTTAAAACATGCTTTTAAAGTAGATACAGTTAATACAGACAATTAAAAATTAGGAGAGAATTATGATACTTACAGAATTATTAATCCCCTTATCTTTAGGGTTCGCATTTGTTTTAATGACAATACCTCAATTTATTGCCTTCTTTAAAATGAAAAAGATGGGTCAAGCAGTTAGAGAAGAAGGCCCGCAGGCACATTTAGCTAAAACAGGAACGCCAACGATGGGTGGATTAATTTTCTTGATTAGTATTGTACTTGCTTCAATAATTACAGGCTTTTGGAAACAAGAATTAACAACTTCTTTTTGGAGCGTTTTATTTATTCTAGTATTATATGGTTTGTTAGGCTTTTTAGATGATTTTATAAAAGTATTTAAAAAGCGTAATCTAGGTTTGAATTCAAAACAAAAATTATTAGGTCAAATTATCGGTGGAATAATCCTTTATCTGATTATGAAATCAGAAGGAATCAGCACGTTGTTGTATATTCCTTTTTTAGGAGATGTTGATTTAGGAATTATATTTGGTGGTTTTGTGGTTTTTTGGCTAGTAGGCTTTTCAAATGCTGTCAATCTTACAGATGGTATTGACGGTCTAGTATCTGGTTTAGCTTCAATTTCATTCGCCACATATGCTGTGATTTCTTGGCAACAAGAACAATATGATATTTTAGTAATTTGTATTGCTTCAATTGGAGCGTTACTAGGTTTCTTTATTTATAATAAAAAACCAGCTAAAATTTTTATGGGGGATGTTGGTTCACTTGCTTTAGGAGGAATGTTAGCTACGATTTCAATCTTACTCCATCAAGAATGGACACTACTTCTGATTGGTTTGATCTATGTAGTTGAAACATTAAGTGTTATTTTACAAGTAGCATCATTCAAGTTAACCGGTAAAAGAATATTTAAAATGTCACCAATCCATCATCATTTTGAATTAAGTGGCTGGAGTGAGTGGAAAATCGATATTGTTTTTTGGATAGTAGGATTAGTTATGTCAGGTATTACATTAGCGATGTTATATTTATAATATAAGGAGAATCGGTTGGTATGAAAAAAGCAACAGAATACGCAAATGAAAAGATTTTAGTATTAGGATTAGCCAAAAGCGGTGTTGCAGCTGCTAAGTTATTACATCAATTAGGCGCATTTGTCACAGTGAATGATGCGAAAAAAATAGATGAAAATCCAGAAGCACAGGAATTACTTGCGTTAGGAATGACTGTAATAACAGGGAGCCATCCAATCGATTTACTTGATGAAGGATTTTCATTAATTGTAAAAAATCCAGGGATTCCTTATACGAATCCTATTCTCGAAAAAGCAATAGAAAAAAAAATTCCGATTATGACAGAAGTTGAAATAGCTTATGCTGTTTCTGAGGCTGGATTTATCGGAATAACAGGAACAAATGGAAAAACAACAACGACAACGATGGTTTATCAGTTATTAAATAGTGAACGTAAGCAAGGTGTCGCTAAGTTAGCTGGAAATATAGGCTATCCAACAAGTGATGTAGTTGTAAAATCTAAAAAAGAAGATGTATTAGTAACTGAACTATCAAGTTTTCAATTAATGGGGATTGAAAAATTTAAGCCGTCAATTGCAATAGTCACTAACTTATTTGAAGCTCATATTGATTATCATGGCAACAGAGAGAATTATGTTCAGGCAAAATGGGAAATCCAAAAAAATATGACATCAGCTGATTATTTAATTTTGAATGGCAATCAAAAAGAATTAAGAAATTTAGCTGAGAAAACAAAAGCGACTGTCATGTATTTTTCAACAAGTACTATTGAAGAAGAAGGTGCCTATGTTTTAGATGATAGTCTATTTTATAAGGATGAAAAAATAATGTTAGCATCAGAAGTTGGCGTGCCAGGAAATCATAATATTGAAAATGCACTTGCTGCAATTATAGTAGCTAAACTATCTGGTGTTTCTAACGAAAAAATTAAACAGACTTTAATGAATTTTTCTGGTGTTCCTCATAGGACAGAATTTATTGGTGAATATGAAGGTGTTAAAGTTTATAATGATTCTAAAGCAACCAATATTTTAGCAACAGAAAAAGCTTTAAGTGGATTTGATAACGAAAAATTAGTTTTAATTGCAGGCGGATTAGACCGAGGTAATGGATTTGAAGACTTAGAAGAATCTCTAAAAGGATTAAAAACGCTTGTTGCTACGGGTGAAACTGCAGATAAACTAATAGCTGTTGGGGAAAAAGTAGGAATTACTAACTGTTTAAAAGTATCGAGTATGGCAGAAGCTGTTAAACAAGCATGGGATTCGAGTGAAAAAGGCGACGTGATTTTATTATCACCTGCTTGTGCAAGTTGGGATCAGTATCAAAACTTTGAAATCCGCGGAGAAGCGTTTGTCAAAGAAATAAAACAAATAGTAAGTAGGTAAGATTATGAAAGTACTAGTATCTGGTGGAGGCACGGGTGGTCACATTTATCCAGCCGTTTCTCTTGTTAAATATATAAAAAAGAAACATCCTGACGCTGAATTCTTATTTGTGGGAACAAAAAAAGGTTTAGAAAGTAAAATAGTTCCAGACCAGGGGATTCCGTTTGAAACAATTGAAATTCAAGGATTTAGACGTTCATTGTCTTTAAGTAATTTTAAAACAGTCTATTTATTTTTAAGTAGTATTAAGAAAGCTAAACAAATTATAAAAAAATTTCAACCTGATATTGTGATTGGAACAGGTGGTTATGTGTGTGGTTCGGTGGTATATGCGGCACATAAATTAAAAATCCCAACAATTATTCATGAACAAAATAGTGTAGCTGGTGTCACTAATAAATTTTTGGCTAGATATGTTGATAAGATTGGTATTTGTTTTTCAGATGTCACAAAAGATTTTCCAACTGAAAAAGTTATGATGGTTGGTAATCCACGCGCTCAAGAAGTTGCTAATATTAAACAATCTGATGTATTAAATCAGTATGGATTGAAAACAGATGTCCCAACAGTTTTAATTTTTGGTGGTAGCCGTGGTGCGCTAGCTATTAACAATGTACTATTAGATAGTTTATCTTTATTAACAGAAAAACCATATCAAATCTTGTATGCTTCAGGAGAGATATATTATAGTGATGTTGAACAAAAATGGGCAACTATTACAGGAAATAAAGATAATGTCAAAGTAGTTCCTTATATAAAAAATATGGAAAATGTTTTAGCAAATGTGGATGTTGTGGTAGGACGTGCCGGTGCAACTTCTTTGGCTGAAATCACTTCTTTGGGATTGCCGTCTATCCTAATTCCAAGTCCCAATGTCACTAATGATCATCAAACAAAAAATGCCCAAAGTTTAGTAGATAAACATGCCGCATTGATGATTAGAAATGATGAATTAAGTAAGGATACATTGATTTCTAAGATTGATGAGCTAATGCTTAATCAAGACAAGAGAAGTCAAATGGCAGAAGCCTCTAAAAAAGAAGGCATCCAAGATGCGACTGATCGTTTGTACCGCTTAATTATTGAGTTAACTTCATAAGAGGAGGCAGAAAATGACTGATAAGGATAATAAAGAAGTAAATAATAAAAAACAGTTGATGCTACCGCCTAAAGAAGATACTGATGGTTTTTCGGAAGAAGTAAAAGAGGATAAGATTAAAAAAGATTATAGTAGTGATGAAACAAAGACAGAAGAGAGTACAAAAGAATTTAATTTAAATTTTAGCAAGCTAAGATATAATCAGACGCCGAAAGAAAAAGAGTTACTAAAACGATTATCTTTAATTTTGAGCGTACTTGTTTTTTCTATTTTTATTACGCTTTATTTTATTTCTCCATTAAGCAAGGTAGGTAAAATTATTGTTTCAGGTGTCCAAAATAGTGACGCTAATAAAGTAGTAGCTTCGTCGGAAATAAAAGTAGGAAAAAGTTTATGGGAACAGTATTTTAATAAAAATGAAATGATTCAAAAAGTTAAAAAGAGCGACCAAAGAATTGAGATAGCTAAAATTAGTTTAGTAAACTTAAATCAATTAAAAGTAACCATTAAAGAGTATCCAACTATTGGTTATGTTAAAACAAGTGGTAAAGATTATGAGGTTTTATCTAATGGTCTTATTTTAAAAGAACCAGTAAAAGAGATAAAGAAAAATTTACCTTTATTACAAAATTTTGAAGAAGGTGAAAATTTACTCGAGTTCTTAGATGCTTACAACAAATTCGATGCAGGCCTTAAAGAGAACATAGAAAGTATTGAATCACTAGCTACAAAAACAAATCCTTTTAGAATTAAGTTTAAAATGAAAGATGGCAATGAAGTTATTGGGCTTTCGACTACTATTGCTGATAAAATGGCTTTTTATGACAAGATAACAGCAGAGATGAAAGAAAAGGGTGTTGTTGATATGGAAGCAGGATTATCAGGTGTTTTTTCATACCCGCATAAAGCCACAGAATCAACAGAAGAAAGCAATTCAAGTGAAGTTGTAGAGTAAATAGAAAATTTTAAGAAAAAAATAATAACAATTATAGTTTTCTTCTTTATTTAATACCCTATTTTATGATAGAATGGTGTGAGGTATTATGCAATAATAGAGGAAGACTCTGTTAGAAAATAGGAGGGAACACCTTTCATGGCAAAAACAGGAATACATGTGAGTCTTGATATTGGAACAACATCAGTGAAAGTAGTAGTAGCTGAGTACATAGAAAATCAAATTAACATTATTGGCGTTGGAAATGCAAAATCAAAAGGATTGGATCGAGGTATTGTTATTGATATTGACAAAGCCGTTCAATCTATTCAAAGAGCAGTTAAACAAGCAGAAGAAAAATCAGGTGTCCAAATTAGAAGTGTTAGTGTTGGAATTCCTGCTAACTTACTTCAAGTTGAAAAATGTGAAGGTATGATTGCTGTTAACACAGAATCAAAAGAAATTACATCAGCAGATGTTAAAAATGTTGCATCAGCAGCTGTCGTAAGATCGACTCCTCCAGAACGTCAAGTTATCACTTTAATTCCACAAGAATTTAAAGTAGATGGATTTGAAGGGATTAAAGACCCAAGAGGAATGATTGGTGTTCGTTTGGATATGAAAGGACTATTATTTACAGGTCCCAAAACAATCGTTCACAACATTCGAAAATGTGTTGAAAAGGCTGGCTTAGGTGTTGAGGAAATGGTTATTACACCATTAGCTCTTGCTGAATCTATTCTTTCTGATGGTGAAAAAGATTTTGGAACAACTATTATTGATATGGGTGGTGGACAAACGACTACTTCTGTTATGTATGAAAGAGAACTAAAATTCTCTCACGTAGAACAAGAAGGTGGCGAGTTTGTTACTAAAGATATCTCTGTTGTTTTAAATACATCATTAACAAATGCAGAAGCTTTAAAAATCAATTACGGTTATGCTTATCCTGAAAGAACATCATCTAACGAAGAATTTCCAGTTGATGTTATTGGAAAAAATGAACCTGTAAGAATTGATGAAAGATATTTATCTGAAATCATTGAAGCTCGTGCAGAACAAATATTCACAAAATCTAAAGCAGTTTTAGATAGTATTGACGCTTTAAATCTACCAGGTGGTGTTATTTTAACTGGTGGTGCAGCGAGTTTACCAGGTGTGGTAGAGCTTGCAGCTGATATTTTTGGAACAAACGTAAAATTATATGTTCCAAACCATATGGGATTACGTAATCCAGTATTTGCTAATGGTATCGCAATTGTTGAATATGTTGCTCAACTAGATGAAGTTTATCATGTGACAAAATTAGCGATTTATGATAATAAGAAAAAAACAGTGAAACAAAATAGAGAAGTTAAAATGGAACAACCTAAAGTAGAAGCACAACCAGTACAACCAAAAGAAACAGTAACAGAAGTTGAAGTAGAACCAACTGAAAAAGAAGGAATCGGTAACAAGTTTAAAGGTTTCTTATCTAACATATTCGATTAATATCCTAGGAGGAAACAAACAATGGAATTTTCTTTAGATAGCACAGTAAACACTGGCGCAGTTATCAAAGTTATCGGTGTCGGTGGCGCTGGTGGTAATGCCGTAAATCGCATGATTGATGAGGGTGTTAAAGGTGTAGAATTTATCGTAGCTAATACGGACGTTCAAGCGTTACAACATTCAAAAGCTGAAACAGTGATTCAATTAGGACCAAAATTTACAAAAGGATTAGGCGCTGGTTCTTTACCAGACGTTGGTGAAAAAGCAGCTAGTGAAAGTGAAGAACAAATTGCTGCTTCACTTCAAGGTGCAGACTTAGTATTTATCACTTCTGGAATGGGTGGCGGTACTGGTACTGGTGCAGCTCCTGTTGTTGCAGGAATTGCGAAAGCACAAGGAGCCTTAACAGTTGGTGTTGTAACAAGACCATTTAGTTTTGAAGGACCAAAACGTAGTAGATTTGCAGCAGAAGGTATTGCAGAATTAAAAGAAAATGTTGATACATTAGTTATTATTTCTAATAATCGTTTATTAGAAATTGTTGATAAAAAAACACCAATGTTAGAAGCTTTTAGAGAAGCTGATAATGTGTTACGCCAAGGTGTTCAAGGTATTTCTGATCTTATTACGTCACCTGGCTATGTCAATTTAGACTTTGCAGATGTAAAAACAGTGATGGAAGACCAAGGAACTGCCCTTATGGGAATTGGTGTGGCAAATGGTGAAGATCGCGTCATTGAAGCAACTAGAAAAGCAATTGCTTCTCCATTATTAGAAACTTCAATTGAAGGTGCGGAGCAAGTATTATTAAATATTACTGGTGGCTTAGATATGACATTATTTGAAGCGCAAGATGCTTCTGAAATTGTCGCAAGTGCTACAGGTGGGGATGTAAATATTATTCTTGGAACGTCAATTAATGATCAATTAGGTGATGAAATCATTGTAACTGTTATTGCAACAGGAATTGACCCAGGAAAAAGAGAACGTCCGCTGGCACCAAGAGGTAGTGTGACAAGTCAAGGCATGGTCCAACGTCAAGTAAGACCTGCTCAAGAAGTAAAACAAGTTGAAGCAGAAGCTCAAGGATCAAATACAGGAGCTTTCGGTGATTGGGATATTCGTCGTGAAGCACCAACACGTAATGTTCCTGATGAAACACAATTTGAATCAGTTGAAAAGAGAGATTTTGATACATTCAGTAACACTGAATCAGATCATTCTTCAGATGACGATGATGATGAATTGAGTACACCACCATTCTTTAGAAGAAAAAAATAAGAGGTGAGTAGGTAGTGCTTGAACAAACATTAAAAAAAAATATTCAAAGTATTGAAAAAAACATTCAAAAAAACTGCGAGTTAAGTCACAGAAACACAAATTCTGTGAACTTAATTTGTGTGAGTAAATCTGTAGATAATGAAACAACGAAGCAAGTTGTTGATACAGGTATTATTCATTTTGCAGAGAATAGAATGGAAAAACTAATAGAAAAAAAAGCTTTTTTTTCTGAACAAAAGCAAATCAAATGGCATTTTATAGGTAATTTACAGCGTCGAAAAGTAAAAAATATTATTAATGATATTGATTATTTTCATGCGTTAGATAATTTTAAGCTTGCTGAAGAAATAAATAAACGAGCTTTAAGTCCTATTAAGTGTTTTGTTCAAGTCAATGTTTCAGAGGAAGCTTCGAAACAGGGACTGGTGACAGCTGAAGTTGAGGGATTTATTCTGTCACTTTCAGCGTTTGAAAATATCGTTGTTGTAGGTTTAATGACGATGGCACCTTTTGAAGCCAAAACAGAAGAATTACATACTATTTTTTCTACTTTGAATGAGTTAAAAGCAAGGATTGAAGAGAAAAACTTAAATTATGCTCCTTGTACTGAATTAAGTATGGGGATGAGTCGTGATTATGAGATTGCTATTCAAGAAGGTGCTACGTTTGTTCGAGTGGGCTCAAATTTTTTTAATGAAGAAGGAAACGAGGTGGCAGAAAGATGAATTTATTTAAATCAAAGAATTGGTCCAATTTTTTTGGACTGGATGATTCACTGGAAGTGGATAATAATTTAGACGCTCCCATGGTAGATGAAGAAAGTTTTGAAAAAGAAGAGACACAATATTCTAATGAACCATCTTACGCTTATCAAGCGTCTGAAGAAAAAAATGCAACTTCTTTAGGTCAAACTTCTTCAAATAATCTTGTTAATAAAAAAGTAGTTGATATGAACACTTACCAAAATGTAAATGATAAAAATCAACGACGCCAAGCTGAAAATAAACGTGTACATCGCAAAATTACTGTATTCGAGCCTAGAGCTTATTCAGATTGTAAATCCATTGCTAAAGCATTATTTAGAAAAGAAATTGTTATTATAACTTTTTCTGCAATGGAAGAATCCCAAGCACGAAGAGTGGTTGACTTTATAACTGGAGCTATTTATGCTGTCGATGGAGACATCCAAAGAATCGGTGAAGAAATATTTATTTGTTCACCAGCAAACGTGGATGTAGATTCTTCAGTGGCACAAAGTTTAATTTCAACACACTTATCTAATTACTAAGGATGTACATTTATGTTAATTATAAATCTTTTAATGATATTTCTTAAAGCAGTAGAAATTTATTCCTTTGTGCTCGTAGCCTATGCGTTATTGTCTTGGTTTCCTGGAGCATATGAATCAAAAATTGGACAGTTTATTATAAAAATTAGTAGACCGTATTTAAGTTTATTTGATCGATTACCTTTATCATTTGGTCCAATAGATTTTACAATTATTGTAGCGGTTGTTGTTTTACAACTTGTAAGTAATGGACTAGCTAAACTTGTAACCCAGTTAGTTTTTGGGTTTTAAATTTTAAATGAGAAAGGATGTGAGTTTTTTGCTAGCTAATGTGTACCAGCATTTTCGCAAGGACGAACATCCTTTTATTGATAATGTGATTAGTTGGTTTGAGCAAGTGGAAAATCAATACGCACCTTATGTAACAGATTTTTTGAATCCTAGAGAAGCTTTCATTTTGAGTAGCCTTATTGGGAAAAAAAATGATATTACGTTTTCTTTATTTGGAGGATTTGAAAACTCTGAGCGTCAATGTGCAGTGATTTATCCTAGTTACTATGAACCACAGCAAGAAGATTATGATATTACGGTTTATGAAATAAAGTATCCTATGAAGTTTGGTTCTTTAAGTCATGGGAAAATATTAGGAACTTTGATGAGTACTGGTGTAAAGCGTGAATTTATCGGTGACATTGTTACTGATGGTTCAAGGTGGCAAGTATTTATTAAAGATACGATGGCAAATTATATTGTTAGCCAAGTAGATAAAATAGGCTCCTTTGGTGTTCGTTTTGAAAAAATTACTTATACTGATCTGATTGTTCCAACGAACGAGTGGATTGAAGAAGGTTTAACAGTCAGTTCCTTAAGAATTGATAATATTATTTCCACAGTATATAATATATCTAGGCAAAGAGCTAAACAGATAGTAGAATCAAACAGAGTCAAAGTTAATTGGGTAGAAACAGAACGAGTTGATTATGTTGTTGATTATCTGGATATTATATCAGTAAGAAAATTGGGACGTATCCAAATACTCGAAGAACAAGGAAAAACAAAAAAAGATAAAGTTCGCTTGAGCATTCGTGTCTTGAGAAAGTAACTTACTTATGAGGTGAAGAAATGTCAATAAAACCAATCGATATTACAAGTAAAAGTTTTGGATCAAAATTTAAAGGATACGATAAAGATCAAGTAGATGATTTCTTAGATCAAATCGCATTAGATGTAGAAAAATTAGTATCTGAAAATAGAGAAGTCGAAAAACAAGCGAAACAAGCCGAAGAAAAATTGAGTTACTTCAACGAATTAAAAGATTCATTGAATCAATCAATTATTGTGGCACAAGATACAGCTGATAAATTAAAAGAAAATGCAACAAAAGAAAGTGATTTAGCTATTCAACAAGCTCAAGCACAATCTGAAGATATTTTAGCTCATGCTAATAAAATGAGTGATGAATTAATCACTGGATCAACTAACAAAGCAAACCAAATCTTACTTGAAGCAAGTGAACGTGCTCGCCAGTTAGCTATTGAAACAGATGACTTGAAGAAAAAAACACGTGTTTTCCACAGAAATCTATCTGTATTATTAGAATCACAACTACAAATCGTTAAAAGTGAAGAGTGGGATGAATTATTAAAACCATTTGGAGCGTATGTTGATAGTAGTCATACAGCATTTAAAGAAGTTCTTGATGCGGTTGAATCTGCTAACAGTAGCGATCCAACTTCAGTAGCGATTGAAGTTAAGCCAGAATTCAAAGAAACTGAAATTGTTTTACCAGAAGAAAAACCAGAACGATTAAAAGAAGAGACTAAAAAAGGTGGCCGTCCAGAACGTGCAAGCCGTAGTCGCGTAAAATAATAAATGAAACAGAAAAGGCTATATCATTCTTTTAAGTGAGTCAGGAGTAGTGAAAACCTGATAAGACTCTGATATGGAAAAGATCCTTCATTTAATGTATCGCTGAAATTTGATTAAGCGATACCGGTTAAAGACCGTTATCATGAGAGAGTAATATTTGATTTATGTCAAATATAAACATGGGTGGTAACACGAAGACTTCGTCCCTTTATTGGGAGGAGTCTTTTTTTATATATTTTTTTAAAAAGAAAGGAATGTGTGTATGAAAACAAAAGAAACATTACATTTAGGTAAAACAGGTTTTCCAATGAGAGGTAACTTACCAAACAGAGAAGTTGAATGGCAAAAAAATTGGGAAGAACTAAAAATTTATGAACGTCGCCAAGAATTAAACGAAGGAAAACCAACCTTCATTTTACATGATGGCCCTCCTTATGCTAATGGAAATATCCATTTAGGACATGCTTTAAATAAAATTAGTAAAGACATTATTGTTCGTTCAAAATCAATGGCTGGTTTCAGATCTCCTTATGTTCCTGGTTTTGATACGCATGGTCTGCCAATTGAGCAAGTGTTAACGAATAAAGGAATTAAACGTAAAGAAATGTCTCGTGCAGAATACCTTAAAAAATGTGAAGAGTATGCCTTAACACAAGTAGACAAACAACGTGATGACTTTAAACGTTTAGGAATTGCTGGTGAGTGGGATAATCCTTATATTACTTTAACAAAGGATTATGAAGCGGCACAAATTAGAGTTTTTGGTAAAATGGCTGAAAAAGGCTATATCTATAAAGGCTTGAAACCTATCTACTGGTCACCATCAAGTGAATCATCACTTGCTGAAGCAGAGATTGAGTACAAAGATGTTAAATCTGCTTCTATCTACGTAGCGTTTAAATTGAAGGATGGCAAAGGCAAACTATCAGATGATGTCAACTTTGTTATCTGGACAACAACGCCTTGGACATTACCAGCAAACTTAGCAATTACTGTTAATCAAGATTTTACTTACGTGATTGTTTCTGTTGAAGGTAAAAAATATATTGTGGCTAAAGAGTTATTAGAAACAGTTTCTAATGCTATCGGATGGGAAAATCCTGAAATTATTGAAGAATTAAAAGGTGAAGTGTTAGAAGGAATGACAGCACAACATCCGTTCTATGATCGTGAATCATTATTAATTTTAGGTGATCATGTCACTCTTGAAGCAGGTACTGGTTTAGTTCATACGGCTCCTGGACATGGTGAGGATGACTATATCGTAGGTCGTAAATATGGTTTAGAAGTTGTTTCACCTGTGGATAACAGAGGTTGCTTTACCGATGAAGCTCCTGGATTTGAAGGGATTTTCTATGATAAAGCTAATCCAATGATTACAGAGTTATTAGAAGAAAAAGGCGCATTATTAAAATTAGATTTCTTTACACATAGTTATCCACATGATTGGAGAACTAAGAAACCAGTTATCTTTAGAGCGACTGCTCAATGGTTTGCTTCTATTGATAAATTTAGAGATAATATTTTATCTGAAGTTGAAAAAGTAGATTGGATTATTCCGTGGGGTAAAACACGTCTTTATAACATGGTTCGTGACCGTGGTGATTGGGTTATTTCTCGTCAACGTGCGTGGGGTGTACCATTACCAATTTTCTATGCTGAAAATGAAGAGCCAATTATTACACCAGAAATCATTGAACATGTAGCTAATTTATTTGCTGAACACGGTTCAAGAGTTTGGTATGAACGTGAAGCCAAAGATTTATTACCAGAAGGATTTACTCATCCAAGCAGTCCAAATGGTGAGTTCACAAAAGAAACAGATATCATGGATGTTTGGTTTGATTCTGGTTCATCACATGAAGCTGTTTTACGTGGCCGTGATAATTTATCATTCCCAGCGGACCTTTATTTAGAAGGTTCTGACCAATACCGTGGTTGGTTTAACTCTAGTATTACAACAAGTGTGGCAATTAATGGTGTTTCTCCATATAAAGCTGTTATTTCACAAGGATTTACTTTAGATCCTCAAGGTCGTAAACAAAGTAAATCATTAGGAAATACGATTGAACCGGGTAAAGTAACGAACCAATTAGGTGCAGATATTTTACGTCTATGGGTTTCTAGTGTGGATTATGAGTCAGACGTAAAAGCGGATATGAATACATTGAATTCAATTGCTGAAGTGTATCGTAAAATCCGTAATACCATGCGTTTCTTACTTGCGAATACATCAGATTTTGACGCAAAAGTAAATGCTGTTGCTTATGATGATTTACATTCTGTGGATAAATATATGATGATTCGCTTGAATCAAGAAATCCAAACAATCAGAGAAAAAGGGTATGACAGTTATTCATTCTCAACGGTGTATAAGAGATTAGTTAATTTCTGTAACAATGAATTATCAGCCTTTTACTTGGATTTTGCCAAAGATGTTGTTTATATTGAAGCTGAAAATAATCATGATCGTCGTGCAATGCAAACAGTCTTTTATGAAGTGCTAGTGGCATTAACAAAATTAATGACGCCGATCTTACCTCATACTGCAGAAGAAATCTGGGAGTATTTACAAGAGGAAGAAGAGTTTGTTCAGTTAGCGGAACTTCCTGGATTTACAGTTTATCCAGATCAAGAAGAAATTTTAGATTTATGGGATAATTTTATGGATGTTCGTAATAATGTCTTGAAAGCGTTAGAAGAAGCGCGGACTGAAAAATTAATCGGTAAATCATTTGAAGCTAAAGTCACGATTTACCCAAGTGAGCCAATTAAAGTATTATTAGCAGCATTAAATACTAATTTGGAGCAAGTTTTAATTGTTTCAGGATTTGAAGTTGCCAAAGTTAATGCTGAAGTACCTGAAAAAGCGATTAAATTTGATAATATGTCAGTTTTAGTTGAGCATGCAGCAGGAGAAACTTGCCAACGGTGTCGTGCGATTAAAGAGGATGTAGGTAGTCATGAGAAATTAGCGAACCTTTGTCACCGATGTGCAACAATTGTTGAAGAGAATTTTCCAGAAGCTTTAGTGGATGGATTAGAATAAAAAATGAAGCTTAAGGACAACGGTTAACTCGTCCTTAAGTTTTTTTGATTCGTAATAAATGGATATTGTTTGCATTCGTTATTTTTTTCATGCATCATTAATAATGTGCTCATTAAATCTTAATAGAAAAGGGGATGTTAGAATGATTGAATTTCAAAATGTTACGAAGTTATATAAAGGAAACAAAAAAGCTGTTTCAAACGTCTCACTATCATTTGGAGATAGCGAATTTATTTGTTTTATAGGAACGAGTGGTAGTGGAAAGACGACAGCCATGCGAATGATTAATCGTATGATTGAACCAACGTCGGGTAAAATTTTAATTGATGGGAAAAGTATTCAGGATATTAATCCTGTTGAATTAAGACGTAGCGTGGGGTATGTCATCCAAAATATTGGCTTATTACCTCATATGACGATTAGAGATAATATTACTCTTGTTCCCAAGCTACTTAAGTGGCCAGAAGAAGAACGGGTAAGAATTGCGGAAAAAATGATTCGTTTAGTAGAATTACCAGTTGAAATGTTAGATCGTTATCCTCATGAACTTTCAGGAGGACAACAACAAAGAATTGGTGTGGTTCGAGCTTTAGCAGCAGATCAAAATATTATTTTAATGGATGAACCTTTTGGCGCGTTGGATCCAATTACCCGAGATTCTTT
>CAUQFM010000036.1:0-18980 GCA_963517295.1 uncultured Vagococcus sp. | reverse complement strand
TTTAAGTTTAGCTAATAAAATAGTAGGTATGAGGTCTAAAAGACGATAACGGGAACACCAACATCAATCATATCGTACAATTTAGCACATACGCTTGGTGGTGTATTGATACAACCGTGGGAACCGACTGTTAGATAAGAATCTCCACCATAAGAATTAGGATTTTGCCATGACGAATCATGGATTCCAACACCAGTCCAATCAATAGGCATCCAGAAATCAACAGGACTTGGAATTTCACCACCACGGAGTATTTGATCTTTTTGTTTGTTCCAAACATAGAACATACCAGGCGGTGTTGGTGTACTAGGTTTACCGGTGATAACAGGTGTTTCAAGTGCCACAGCACCGTCTTTGTAATACCACATGTGTTGTGCTTGAATATCAACTTCAATATAGGTATTGCCCACTAAAGGTCCACCAGGAGTACCACTACCAACAGCAGCAGGTACACGACCGTTGAAGTCTTTTCCAGCTAAGATAGCTTCTGTTAAACCAGCAACTTCATTATCAGTTGCAATTGTCCAACTCAAAGCGCCAGAAGGAACCGAAACTTCTCCCCGTTTAGTACTTTTGAACTTAGAATCATTAGTACTGGTATTGTGAGTTGCGCCAAGCTCTTCTACATATTTTCTGACTTCATCTTCTTTTAAGTCTATTTTACCGTCTTTGTAAACAACCCAAGAGGCAATTTTTTCTTTTGGAATGACAACGTCTTGCCCATTAATGCTGTATGAACCATTAATTTCTGCAATTTGATTAATCGTATCCATCTCTTTTTTGAGAGATTCATCTGTTGCTAAAATAGTAGGTTTAGCAATATATTTTGTTAATTCGATTTCAGCAGCACCCTTAGTTAAATCATTTTTGGCTGCTTTAATGAAGGCTGCTTCGTCAATTGAATCCCCTTGAATTTCAGGAATAATTTGGAATTTGCCATCTTTATGTTCAACAGACGCATTGGTTGTTTTTGTTCTTGATTTATTGAATGTTTCAAGTTCTTTGTTAACAGCGACTAAAGCTGTATCGACTGCTTTTTGATTATAACCTTTAGAAACTAATTCACCTTTTTCAGGTGTTTTAATGTAAGACATAAACCACAGCCATGAGTTCTGGTTACTCATCGCCTTAGAGACAGTAGCATCAAGATCATACTCCATACCCAATTCTTTTTTAGGAATAACTTTCCATTCTTTGCCATCATTAAGGACAGTAAAACTTTCAGCATCTACACTTGTTTGTAATTTCTCTTTGGCATCCTTTTCAGATAATCCACTGATATCAGTATTACCAATCGCTGTTTTTGGTAAAAATTGACTTTGAAAACGGATAGACTGATAGCAGTAGCCAATGATCAGGACTAGCACTAATAGTAAAGGAACCAATAGCCATTTTTTCTTGTTCATGCAAGAACTCCTTTATTACTTTTTTTGTAACAATATTGTAACATATAGGAAGATAAATACAAGTAGAATTGCTTATGTACAGAAAGTATTAAGAATTAACTATATAAAAAAGAATCGATCAGATAAAGAAGGATCGATTCTTTTTTATTTTACTACTCTGGCATCATTTACCCCGTAATAATTTAGTGGTTCTTTGGGTTGATTTAATAGAGCATCTACTGTGACAAAATTATACCCTTGCTGGATAAGGTTATCAATAATCGTTGGTACTGCATTAATTGTCTCGGGATAAATATCATGCATAAGAATTATCGAACCTGATTGTGTTGTTTGTGTGACTTGATTGATGATCATTTGCGTATTTTTAGTTGACCAGTCTTTTGAGTCAACAGACCATTCGATCAGAGGTCTGTTAGCAATTTTTGCTACAAGAGGGTTAGCTGCTCCATAAGGTGGTCGAATATATTTGAAAGGTTCTTTGAAAATTTTGTTTGCTTTTTGATCCATCTCACCAAAGTCTTGCGTTAGAGTTTTTTCATTCATTTGACTTAAATTGTGATGGTACATGGAGTGACTACCAATGATATGACCTTCATCTTTCATTCTTGTGAGTAAATCTTCGTTGCCATCTATATTTTGTCCAAGAATAAAGAAACTTGCTTTAATTCCTTTTTGACTTAAAATATCCAAAAGTTTGCTAGTAGTTTCTCGTTTAGGACCATCATCAAACGTTAAAGCAATTGACTTTTCATTGACTGCTTCTTGTGTTGTTTCGGAAGTTTCCGTCGATTGTATAGTGGATTCAGATGTTGTAGATTGAGATACTTTTATTTTTTCAGTAGATGAAGTTGAGGTAGTAATAGTTTCTTGCGTTGCCTGCTTCTTTTTTTCAGTGTCATTAGCGAGTGTTTTCCAAATAAATACACTCATTAAAATAACTTCGACGATAAAAAAAGCAATTAAATATTTAATATGTTTTTTCATGAGACCTCCTACTTGAATGAAACTATCTATTTGTTATTTGAAAAGTTAACACGATGTCTATTCTAAAATAGATAGGCTATTTATGCAATGAGAATCTAAAGGAAGATTTTGTGATATTCAGTTAGGATGACTTGTCTATTAAGGATCATACTACTATATATAATTAGTGTTTTTATAAAAAAGGAGCAGAAAAAAGAAGCTGGTAATAATTTATCAGCTTCTCAAAATTTAATTAATTATCTAATTGTTTAAAGGCATCATCCAGAACTTCTTTTAATTTTTTAGCAGAATAATCAAATTTTTCTTGTTCAGCATCTGTTAAAGGGATTTCGATAACGTCATGGATACCTGTACGATTGACAACCGCAGGAGCACCAATAAAGATATCGTTTAATCCGTAATGACCATCTAGATAAACTGATAATGGCAAGACAGCATTTTCATCATTAAGAATAGCTTTAGTAATTCGTGCTAAAGAGACAGCAATCCCGTAGAATGTCGCTCCTTTTTTTTCAATAATTGTATAGGCGGCATCTCTAACTTTGAAGAACAAATTAACCAGTTCTTCTTCATCTACGTCTGGATGGTCTTTGACCCATTCGTAAATCTGCAGCCCAGCGATATTAGCATGAGACCAAACAGGAAATTCAGTATCACCGTGTTCACCTAAAATATAACCATGAACATTTCTTGCATCAACACCAACAAGTTCAGCGATGGCTTGACGATAGCGAGCAGAATCAAGAGATGTTCCACTACCAATAATTTTATGTTGTGGAAATCCTGAGAATTTCCAAGTGGCATAAGTTAGAATATCCACTGGATTTGTTGCAACAAGAAAAATGCCATTAAAACCTGAATCGACAACGCTTTTCACAATGCTTTGGAAGATTTTTAAGTTTTTATTGACTAAGTCAAGTCGTGTTTCACCTGGTTTTTGAGCAGCGCCAGCAGTGATCACTACGATATCAGCATCATGACAGTCTGAGTACTCAGCAGCATATATTTTTTTAGGTGAGGTAAAGGCAAGTGCGTGGGATAAATCAATCGCGTCTCCCTCAGCTTTGTTGGTATCTATATCAATAATGCCGATTTCTTGAGCAATATTTTGAGTTACTAGGGCAAAGGTGTAGCTAGAACCGACAGCACCATTACCAATAACAATGATTTTTTGATGAGTAAAAGTTTGAGTGGTCATACAAAAATCTCCTTTGTGATGATTTTATTAGGTGCTAATTATATCATTCAAAAAAATGAATGTCATTTTGAAAGCTTTGTGAAAAATAATAAAAAGGGAACAAGAGTTTAAATATTAATCAATATTAGTAGGGTTACTAGGGAAATATGTTATAATTATTGAGAATCTGGACACTTTTAAGTGTGCGGATATTTTCTTGTTAAATACATATCATTAGATGATGGAGGAAATAACCATGAAATTAATCGTTGGGTTAGGTAATCCAGGTAGTAAATACCATGGAACAAAACATAATATTGGCTTTATCACGTTAGATGAAATCGCCTTTCAAGAAAAAGCGTCTTTTAATAAACATCAATTTGAAGCTGACATTGCAGAATTTTTTATTAATGGTGAAAAAATCATTTTAGCAAAACCGCAAACTTTTATGAATGAATCAGGACGTTCAGTTCGTCCTTTAATGACTTATTACAATATATCGGAAGAGGATCTTTTAGTGATTTATGATGATCTAGATTTACCAATTGGTCGTATACGTTTACGTCAAAAGGGAAGTGCTGGTGGACATAACGGTATTAAAAGTTTGATAGCACATCTAGGAACCCAAGAATTTAACCGGATAAAAGTTGGGATTGATCGTCCAAGAGCAGGTCAAGAAGTTGTCAATTACGTGTTAAGTACCTTTCCAAAAGCTACTCATGATGACATGCTGCAATCAGTTCAAAGTGCAGCTAAAGCGTCACTTTATTGGGCAAGTGGTCATGATTTCGTTGATACGATGAATCATTATAATTTAAAAAAGTAAGAAAGAAGGCAGACAATGTATTTAAATAAAGCACTTGTTGGTCGACTAAATCAAAGTGACAAAATAAATGAATGGCAAGAGCAACTCGTTAAGGAATCGGCACAGTTGATAACAGGATTAGCAGGTTCTGCTAAATCACTGACAATTTCAACTCTACTTGCTAAAAAGAAAAAGATATTAGTCGTTACCCCAAATTTGTACTATGCTAATAAGCTAGTAGATGATCTTCAACATATAATAGAAGAAAAGTATTTACATTTTTTCCCAGTGGACGAAGTAACAGCTGTTGAAATGGCATTTTCATCACCAGAAGCATTATCTGATCGAATTAATGCGCTTAATTTTTTAGCCAGTAACAATCCAGGTATTTTAGTGACACCTTTAGCGGGTTTAAGACGTTTCTTACCCAACCCTAAAGTTTGGAAAGAACAAACCATTCTTTTAGAAAAAGAAGGAACAGTAGATTTAGCTAAATTGCCTGAAGCACTTGTTTTATTAGGTTATGAAAGACAACAGATGATAGGAAAACCAGGTGAATTTAGTGTTAGGGGAAGTATTATAGATATATATCCTTTAACCAGTGAGTACCCTGTTCGGATTGATTTATTCGATGATGAAATCGAATCATTACGTTTGTTTGATGCAGATACGCAACGATCTATTAAAGAAATTGATCAAATAATGATCTCGCCAGCGATGGATACACCAGTGACTAAAGAACAATTGGTACTAGGTGCTGAAAAAATACAAAAATTAATGGAAACAAAACTTTCTTTAATGGCATCGGGTGAAGAAAAAGAGCAAGTAGCAGCTTACTTTGAAACGATTATAAGTGAATGGAGTCAAGGGCATCCAACAGAAGAAGTTAAAATATATGGTGATTTATTGTTCGATAAAAAACATTATTTAACCAATTATTTGAAACCCTCTGACTTTATTATGATTGATGATTATAGTCGGATGGTCGAAAGTGAAAGAGAAATCCTTCGTGAAGAAGGCGAGTGGATTACGCTTAAATTAGAAGAAGGTGTGTTTTTTGAAGATCATACTTTAGGTGGGGATTTCAGAAGTATCTTGAAGGAAGCGAAGCAAGGTAAAACTTATTTTTCACTCTTCCAAAAAGGTATGGGGAATTTACGCTTTTCAGCAATCCATCCTTTCGAATATCGAACCATGCAACAATTTTTTGGTCAGATGCCACTTTTAAAAACAGAAATGGACCGTTGGAAAAAACAAAACCAAAGTGTGATAGTCCTTGCTGAAAATGAAGAAAGAACCCAAAAAGTCGAAGCACTATTAATGGATTTTGAGATTTCAGCCGTTGTTAATAATAGTGCGAAACTACTACCAGGGGAGATTCAAATACAAACAGGTTCTCTGGCTTCAGGATTTGAATTACCGGAAGAAAAGTTAGTGGTATTAGTGGAAAAAGAAATACTTCATACCCAAACAAAAAAAAGAGCGAGAAAACAAACCATATCTAATGCAGAACGATTAAAGAGTTACAATGAATTAAAACCTGGTGATTACGTCGTTCATGCTAATCACGGGATTGGTAAATATATTGGAATGGAAACGCTTCTTAGTGGCGGAATTCATCAAGATTACATGACGATTCTTTATAAAAACAACGATAAATTGTTTATTCCTGTGACTCAACTTGATTTAATACAAAAATATGTCGCTTCTGAATCTAAAACACCACGAGTAAATAAACTTGGCGGTAGTGAATGGATCAAAACAAAAAACAAAGTTTCAGCTAAAGTGGAAGATATTGCAGATGATTTAATTCAACTTTATGCAGAACGGGAAGCTCAAAAAGGATATGCTTTTGCACCAGATGATGATTATCAAATGGAGTTTGAAGGCAACTTCCCTTACACCGAGACAGATGATCAGCTTAGAAGCATTCAAGAAATCAAACAAGATATGGAAAAAGAACGCCCGATGGATCGCTTACTTGTGGGGGATGTTGGTTATGGTAAAACAGAAGTGGCTATTCGTGCTGCTTTTAAAGCTGTTAGAGATGGAAAGCAGGTAGCTATTTTAGTGCCAACAACTATTCTAGCGCAACAACATTACGAAACAATGCGAGATCGATTCGCTAATTTTCCAGTGAATATTGGTTTAATGAGCCGTTTTAGAACGAAAAAACAACAAAATGAAACAGCAGATAAATTGAAAAAAGGACAAATTGATATTGTTGTTGGAACGCACCGCATCCTATCGAAAGACATCGAGTTTATGGATATTGGCTTAGTAGTAGTTGATGAGGAACAGCGTTTTGGCGTGAAGCATAAGGAAAGATTAAAACAATTAAAATCACAAGTTGATGTTCTAACCTTAACAGCAACTCCGATTCCTAGAACGCTTCATATGTCCATGCTTGGTGTCCGTGACTTATCAGTTATCGAAACACCACCAGCCAATCGTTATCCCGTTCAAACTTATGTGATGGAAAAAAATCCTGGAGCTATCAGAGAAGCGTGTGAGCGAGAGATTGCTCGTGGTGGTCAGATTTTTTATCTATATAATCGTGTGGATACCATTGAACAAAAAGTAGATGAATTACGAGCAATGTTACCAGGTGCAAGAATTAGTTATGCTCATGGTCAATTGACTGAAGTTCAGTTAGAGAATGTCTTAATGGAATTTATTAACGGAGATTATGATATTTTAGTGACGACAACGATTATTGAAACGGGTGTTGATATTCCCAATGTCAACACATTATTTGTTGAAAATGCTGACTATATGGGCTTGTCTCAGTTGTATCAATTAAGAGGGCGTGTTGGTCGTAGTAATCGTGTGGCGTACTCTTATTTTATGTACGAACCGCAAAAAGTGTTAAATGAAGTCAGTGAAAAACGACTACAAGCTATTAAGGATTTTACAGAATTAGGTTCAGGATTCAAGATTGCAATGCGGGATTTATCTATTCGTGGTGCTGGTAATCTATTAGGTTCACAGCAACATGGCTTTATTGATTCAGTTGGTTTTGATATGTATACACAAATGTTGACTGAAGCTGTTAATCGAAAACAAGGGATGGAAAGTAAAGACACTAAAACAGTAACTGAACTTGATTTAGGGATTGATGCCTATATTCCAACTGATTATATAGAGGATGAACGTCAAAAAATTGAAATATACAAACGTATCAGACAATTGGATAATCAAGAAATGTTTGATGAACTAGAAGCTGATTTATTAGATCGTTTTGGAGAGTATCCTGATGAAGTTGCTAATCTTTTAACCGTTGGATTAATTAAAATGAATAGTGATTTTGCTTTGGTTGAGAAAATTAAAAAAGAACAATTAACAGTTCAGGTTTACTTATCTAAAGAAGGAACAAATGCGTATAATATTGAGCAAATATTTAAAGCTTTATCAGCAACAACCCTTAAAGCTGAACTTAATTCTGACGACAAACTAGTAATACAACTGAAATTAGTAAAACAAACGTCTAAAGTATTTTGGTTACAAGAACTATCTCAATTTATCGCTGCTTTAAGAGAAGAAAAATATGTAAAAAAAGAGCAGAAAGATAACTGATAGGTGAACTGTATGGAAGATAAAACAATAGAAAAAAGCATGATGCAAGGAGCTATAGTGCTTGTTGTAACATCTTTTATTGTTAAGATATTAAGTGCTGTTTACCGTGTTCCTTTTCAAAATTTAGTTGGGGATGAAGGCTTTTATGTTTACCAACAAGTTTATCCGATTTATGGTATAGCAATGACTCTTTCTCTATCAGGGTTACCCGTATATTTATCAAAACTACTGGCAGCTAAAGAAACGCAAGAAGAGCAAGCTAAAGTAATTGATTATTTCTTCTTTACTGTAAGTATTTTATCTCTAATTGGTTTTGTTATTTTATATTTTGGTTCTATCCTTTTAGCAAAGGCCATGGGAGATCTTTCTCTAGCCCCTTTAATTAAAATGGTTTCTTTTATTTTTCTATTAGTTCCTTTTTTATCAACTTATCGTGGCTTTTATCAAGGGCAAATGGAAATGAAGCCAACCGCCTTTTCTCAATTAGTAGAGCAGGGCAGTCGTGTCATTGTCATTTTAGTTGCCGGCTATTTATTTATGGTAAATGATTGGTCGGTTTATAAAATGGGAACACTTGCTACAGGCGGTGCTCTAGTTGGTGGCGTTAGTGCTCTATGTATTCTTTATTTTTATGGAATAAAAAATAAAAATGCACCCAAAATTAGTAGAAGAGAACTCAAAGGCATGGCTCATTTTTCGAAACGATTGATTATTGAAGGTGGAACCTTGTGCTTTTTTAGTGCCTACTTGGTTATTTTTCAATTAGTTGATTCATTCACAGTAAAACAATATTTAGTCTTTAATGGTTTTGATGAAACCAGTGCTAAGATAGCTAAAGGCGTTTTTGATCGTGGTCAACCATTAGTGCAACTAGGTTTAGTGGTGGCAGTGAGTATGACAGCGACTTTCTTGCCTACCCTAACTAAATACTATGTCACACGTCAAAAAGAAAAATATCAAGAAACGGTTCAATCTTATTTAAAAGTATCAGCAACGGTTGCTAGTGCAGCTTCTGTGGGTCTTGCTTTAGTCTTACCTTATACAAATAAAACTTTATTCAGCGATAATAGTGGAGAAACTGCATTAGTTATTTTCATGTTTTCAATCTTTTTTGTATCGATGATCCAGAGTTACCAAACAATTTATCAAAGTCAAAGTCTAATGAGATATCAGTTTGTAGCAGCTTTGATGGGATTGTTTACCAAAATAGTTTTCACCCCAACATTAACCTATTATTTTAATACAGAAGGTGCTAGTATTAGTACTATACTAGGTTTAGGCGTTTGTTTTTTAGTGATGCATTGCTATTTAATTAGACAACAAAATAAAATCAGATTATCGAAACAATATATAGTAAAATTAATCATGAGTTTAGCTTTCATGAGTAGCATATTAATTTTCTATCGTTTTGTGTTAGAACAACTAGGTTGGGTAGAATACGGCCGTTTAGGAAGTTTAATAATGACGCTGATAGGTGTTGTTATAGGATTTACTATCTACATGGCATGCGTTGTTCAAAGTCGTTTGTTTACGAAAAATGAATGGGAAATGTTACCATTTGGAAAGAAAGTTATCAAATATTTTTATTAAATGAGGTGAAAGTATGCGTTTAGATAAATATTTAAAAGTGTCACGTATTATTAAAAGAAGAACAGTTGCAAAAGAAATTGCAGATAAAGGACGAATCCAAGTGAATGGTCAAATTGCTAAATCATCAACTTCTGTTAAAATAGGAGATATAATCAAGATTTTATTTGGTAATAAGACATTAGAAATCCGTGTTTTAGATTTAAAAGATACGACAAAAAAAGAAGAAGCAAAAGATTTGTATGAAATTATGAGTGAAACACGAGAAACGAGCTATGAAAGTTTAGATTAGCATTAGACATTAAGAACGTGACTTGGTATAATAAATGCATCTTTAATTTAAAAGAATGGGGTTCTAAAGAGATGAAGAAAGACCGTAAATTGTTAACATACAGTAAAGATCAAAGTCAAGGTCTTACCATGAAATCAATGCAAAAAGACCAACGTACCATGATTTTTAGACGCCGTAGATTAGGAATTATGTTCGCTTCTGCTTTATTAATGTTTTCATTAATTGGCTTCAATCTTTTTAGGAATAGCCAGCATTTATTGACCTTAAAAGAAAGTCGTGGTCAAGTGGAAAAAGAATATAAAGGAATAGCCAAAGAGAAAAAAAATCTTAAGCGAGAAGTAGATTTATTAAATGATACTGAATACGTTGAGAAAATAGCTCGTGCGAAATACTTTTATTCAAAAGAGGGAGAACAAGTTTATAGTATCCCGGATTTAAATAGCTCTACCCTAACTAGTGGTAACAAATAATAATAAATATTTTTGAAGGCTCAAGGAGGAAAAAAATTTTTATGTCAATTGAAGTAGGGGTAAAATTACCTGGAAAAATTTCAGGAATTACCAATTTTGGTGCATTCGTTGATTTGGGAGAAGGCAAAACAGGGTTGGTTCACATTAGTGAAGTATCAAATAGTTTTGTAAAAGACATCAACGATGTTTTAACTGTCGGCGATGAAGTAGAAGTAAAAGTAATGTCTATTGGAGACGATGGAAAGATTGGTTTGTCAATCAAACGTACAAACGAAGAGGAACGTCCTGTTAGAGAACGTGCGCCTAAAAAAGATTTTTCTAAACGCCCAAGCAGTAACTACAATCGCTCTGACCGACCTGAAAGATCAAATAGCAGTAGCTATGGCCGTAAACCAGCAGCGCAAGTTCCGAAGAAAGAAGGCTTCGATAACTTAATGACCTCATTCTTAAAAGATAGTGATGAAAGATTAAGTTCAATCAAAAGTAATACTGAAGGTAAACGTGGCGGCCGTGGCGGTCGACGTAGTTAATAATAAAAAGACTGACTAATAAAATAGTTCAGTCTTTTTATTTTTTAAAGGATGTGAAAAAATGTTAGAAAAAAAATTCCATCAACAAATTTTAAGTACAAACTTATGGCAACCAGAAGAGAAAATACTTGTAGCTGTTTCAGGTGGTGTGGATTCTATGGTGTTACTTCATTTATTAAAAAATTTACCTGAAGGACTACGACCAGAAATTAGCGTTGCTCATATTAACCATCAATTAAGAGAAATATCCGCAGAAGAAGAAGCGTTTGTTATGAAATACTGTTTGGATAACCATCTCCCAATTTTTACGACAAGTTGGCTTCAGGGGAAAACAATCAAAAAAAATATTGAACAAGAAGCGCGTGATTTTCGTTATGATTTTTTTAATGAAATTATGGAAAAAAAACAGATTAAAAAATTAATTACGGGACACCACAAAAATGATCAAGTTGAAACAGTGTTGATGCGCTTGATTAATGGTGGCCGTCTTCAAACATTGACAGGAATTCAAGAGACACGCCCTTTTTTTAAGAATGAAGTAATCAGACCGCTTCTTGCAATAGAGAAAAAAGAACTCTATATGTACGCTAAGGAGAAGAGAGTTCCTTTTTATGAAGATGAAACGAATAGCCAAATGGACTATACGCGTAATCGTTTAAGGGGAAAATTAATTCCTGAGTTAATAGAAGAAAACGAGCAATTCTTAGAGCATTTATTATGGTTTAAAGAGGAATTAGCTATTAATTTATCGTTAGTAGAAGAAATGATACGCCCTAAATTTAACCAATGTATCACTTTTTCAGATGATTATTGGCAAATTGATTTACCTATGTTTTATAGACAGTCGTCGAAGGAACAACATATTATTTTAGAATTTTTAGTGTCGGATTGTCAAAACAGAAAAGGTTTAATTTTAAGTAGAAAGCAGCAAGAACAATTAGAAAAAAATATAGTGAATTCAAAACCTAACTTAGATTATCCCCTAAAAGGAAATTGGTACTTTAAGAAAAGTTATGATGAATGCTTTATTTATCAAAAACAATCAAAAGAAATAATAGCAGAAAGAGTCGATATCAACTTAAATAGTGGTATATTCTTATCTTCAAATGAATGGTTTGGCTTTTTTGAGACAGGTCAAGAAGAGATACCTAAAGAAATAGCGACTTGGGACTGTATAGAAATGACGTATTCAGAGTTACTTAGTGAAAAAATAAAAATTAGAAAACCATTACCTGGTGATCGTCTATTATTAAATGAACAAGGGCATAAAAAAAAGGTTTCTCGTTACTTTATAGATGAAAAAATAAGTGCCGCAAAACGGGAAGAAGCTTGGGTTGTTCAAGATCAAACAGAAATTATCAAATGGTTGGTTCCTTTTAGGGAAAGTTATTTGAGTATTCGAGATGAAACTGCTAAAATACAGTATAAGCTTGTCTACTATTATAAAAAAGACAAGTAAGTTTGGAAGGAGATCCTGATGTTAGAAAAAGATATAGAAAAAACATTTTATTCACAAGAACAAATCCAAGATCGCATAAAAGTTTTAGGTACAGCAATTAGTAACGATTATGCAGATAAAAATCCACTTGTAGTTGGCGTTTTAAAAGGTGCAGTTCCATTTTTAGCAGACTTAGTTCGCTCAATGAACATACATATGGAAATGGATTTTATGGACGTATCTAGTTATGGAAATGCGACTGTTTCTTCAGGTGAAGTTCGTATTCTGAAAGATTTAAGCACAGTTGTTGAAGGCCGTCATATTATCATTGTTGAAGATATTATTGATAGTGGTCGTACCTTAAGATATTTAGTTGATCTATTAAAACATCGTAAAGCAGCTTCAGTAAAAATTGTTACAATGCTTGATAAACCAGAAGGCCGTGTTGTAGAAATGGAAGCTGATTATATTGGTTTTGAAGTACCTAACGAATTCGTTGTAGGTTATGGTTTAGATTATGCAGAAGATTACCGTAATTTACCGTACATCGGTGTTTTAAAACCTGAGATTTATGAAAATAATTAATATCATGAGGTCTTTTTTTATGATATAATTACAACTTAGTAATTCAAAACTTAAAACTAAATATATAAGGAGGCCATGTATGAATAATAAGAAGAATTCAGGGATGAAAAATTCACTTTATTATATCATTGTTTTCTTATCAATGATTATGATTGTGTATTTCTTCTTTGGAAAAGGCGGAGATCAATCCCCTAATATTAATTATTCAACATTTTACGAGCAATTAAACGATCAAAAAGTAAAAGAATTCTCAGTTCAACCATCAAATGGTGTTTATAAAATAACTGGTGAATATTTCGAAGAACAAAAAGTAACAGATGCAGGTGGCTTACCAGTATTTGGAAAATCTAAAGTCAAATCGACAAAATTCACAACAACTGTCTTACCAAATGACTCAACAATGGGTGATATTAGTAAAGCAGCTAGAGAATCAAAATCGAAGTTTGACATTAAAGAGCAATCAAGTAGTGGTATTTGGGTTCAGTTATTATTTAGCTTCCTACCATTAATCTTTATGGTGTTCTTGATTTACATGATGATGGGCCAAGGTGGCCAAGGCGGCGGTAATGGTCGTGTTATGAATTTTGGTAAAACAAAAACCAAAGAAACTGATAAAAAAGCAATTACGGTTCGTTTTTCTGATGTAGCTGGTGCTGAGGAAGAAAAACAAGAATTAGTTGAAGTGGTTGAGTTCTTAAAAGATCCACGTCGCTTTGTTGAATTGGGTGCACGTATTCCTGCTGGTGTTCTTTTAGAAGGACCTCCAGGAACTGGTAAAACATTATTAGCTAAAGCAGTAGCTGGAGAAGCCGGTGTTCCATTCTTCTCTATCTCAGGTTCTGATTTTGTTGAAATGTTTGTCGGTGTTGGTGCAAGCCGTGTTCGTGATTTATTTGAAAATGCGAAGAAAACAGCTCCTGCGATTATCTTTATTGATGAGATTGATGCTGTTGGTCGTCAACGTGGCGCTGGTATGGGTGGTGGACACGATGAGCGTGAACAAACACTTAACCAATTACTTGTTGAGATGGATGGATTTAATGGTAATGAGGGTGTTATCGTTATTGCGGCAACTAACCGTTCTGACGTACTCGATCCTGCGTTACTTCGTCCAGGACGTTTTGACCGTCAGATTTTAGTTGGTGTTCCAGATGTTAAAGGTCGTGAGCAAATCTTAAAAGTTCACTCACGTAACAAACCTTTAGCAGAAGATGTCGATCTAAAAGTAGTGGCGCAACAAACACCAGGATTTGCGGGTGCTGATTTAGAAAACGTTCTAAATGAGGCTGCTTTAGTAGCTGCTCGTCGTAATAAGAAGAAAATCGATGCAACAGATATCGATGAAGCACAAGACCGTGTGATTGCTGGTCCTGCTAAGAAAAATAAAGTGATTAGTAAACGTCAACGCGAAATGGTAGCTTACCATGAAGCGGGACACACAATTTGTGGGTTAGTTCTAGATGATGCTAATATCGTCCATAAAGTAACGATTGTTCCTCGTGGACGTGCTGGTGGTTATATGATTTCTTTACCTAAAGAAGATCAATTCTTAGTCACTAAAAATGAAATGTTTGAACGCATCGTGGGTCTTTTAGGTGGACGTGTTGCTGAAGAAATCGTCTTCGGTGTCCAATCAACAGGCGCTAGCAATGACTTTGAACAAGCGACAAGTTTAGCTCGTTCAATGGTTACTGAATATGGTATGAGTGATTTACTTGGACCTGTTCAATATGAAGGAAACCATCAAGTCTTTGTAGGCCGTGACTATGGTCAAACAAAAGCTTACTCAGAACAAGTGGCTTTCCAAATTGATGAAGAAGTTCGTAGCATTCTGAAAAGTGGTCATGCTAAAGCAGTTGAAATTATTGAAGCTCATCGTGAGCAACATAAATTAATTGCTGAATCATTATTAGAATTTGAAACATTAAACGCTAAAGAAATTAATTCTTTATTTGCAGAAGGTGTTATGCCATCTGATGAAAAAGCTGCTGAATTTCCAAGTGAAAAAGATGGTTCTTTTGAAGAAGCTAAAGAAGCGTTAGAAAAAAAAGACGCTGACAAGCAACAAGAAGAATCTAAAGAAGAACAAGGTCTACCTAATGGTGATGTTATGGAGCCAGAAGATAAGTAAAATCGTTTTGTAGATTTAATTAAATAAGTTATGATAAGTGGGATATACGAAAGTGTAGCCCACTTTTCTATTGTAGAAAGACTTATATATAGTAAAGGAAGAATAGATATGACAGATTATTTAGTAAAAGCGTTGGCCTTTAATGGCGAAATCCGAGCGATGGCAGTTAGAACAACAGATACTGTAACAGAAGCTCAAGAAAAACATGACACATGGCGTGCGGCGACGGCAGCTTTAGGCCGTACAATGACAGGTGCTTTGTTACTTGGAGCAATGCACAAAAATGATGAAAAACTAACAGTTAAAATTCAAGCAGATGGTCCTCTTGGGGCAATCGTTGTTGATACAGATAGTAAAGGAAACGTTAAAGGGTACGTTCAAAATCCGGAAGTTAACTTAGCACCTAATGCCTTAGGTAAAATAGATGTTCGTGGCGCTGTGGGTACTAATGGAACTTTCAGTGTGGTAAAAGATTTAGGTCTTAAAGAAGCGGTGACAGGACAAGTTCCAATTGTTTCAGGTGAAATTGCAGAAGATTTCACTTATTATCTAGCAAATTCAGAGCAAGTGCCATCAGCAGTTGGTTTAAGTGTACTAGTAGATAACACAGCGGATGATTGTGTCAAAGCAGCTGGTGGTTTTATGATTCAAGTGATGCCAGGCGCAAGTGAAGAAACACTGGTTGAGATTGAAAAAAGATTAGCAGATATTCCACAAGTTTCGACGTTACTAGATGCAGGTGAAACGCCTGAGAGAATCTTAGAGCGCTTGTTAGGTAAAGAGAACGTGGAAATCTTAGAAACAATGCCTGTTCAATTTTATTGTGACTGTTCCAAAGAACGATTTGCATCAGCTATTATTACATTAGGTGAAAGTGAATTAACTCAGATGATTGAAGAAGACGAAGGTGCGGAAGCTGTTTGTCACTTCTGTGGTAAAAAATACCAATATGATGCAGCAGAACTAACAGTCTTAAGAGACGAAGCTATTAGATAAGGAGGAATTATACCTGTGTGGAAAATAGGCAATGTGGAAATACCTAATCGCGTGGTTGTAGCTCCTATGGCTGGTATCAGTAATTCAGCTTTTAGATTAACAGTGAAAGAATTTGGTGCAGGCTTAGTTGTTTGCGAGATGATTAGTGATAAAGGGATTCAGCAAAGAAATAAAAAAACCTTAGATATGTTACATATAGAAGAAGAAGAGCATCCATTAAGTTTACAAATATTTGGTGGTAATAAGGAAAATCTAGTGGAAGCAGCTCAGTTTGTGGAAGCAAATACGACTGCGGATATGATTGATATTAATATGGGGTGTCCTGTTAGTAAAATAATTAAAGCTGAAGCAGGTGCAAGATGGTTGCTTGATCCTAATAAAGTCTATGAAATGGTTGAAGCTGTTTCCAGTGCGGTAAAAATCCCTGTGACTGTAAAAATGCGAATTGGCTGGGACGATGAACATGTTTTTGCTGTGGAGAATGCCAAAGCAGCTCAAAGTGCGGGTGCTTCGGCAGTTGCTATGCATGGTCGAACTCGTGTACAAATGTATGAAGGTAAAGCAAACTGGGATGTCCTGAAAGAAGTTAAGCAACATCTAACGATTCCTTTTATGGGGAATGGAGATGTAAGAACACCAGAAGACGCAAAACGCATGCTGGATTACGTTGGGTGTGATGGTGTTATGATAGGTCGTGCGGCGTTAGGAAACCCTTGGATGATTTACCGAACGAAACATTACCTTGAAACAGGTGAGCTATTAGAAGAGCCGTCGCCAACAGAAAAAATTGCTACAGCAAAGCTTCATTTAGATCGTTTAGTTAAATTAAAAGGTGAAAAAATTGCTTCTTTAGAATTTCGTCAACATGCTGCTTATTATTTAAAAGGAGCGCCAAGAGCAGCTAAAGCAAAATTAGCGATTAATAAAGCGCAAACCCAACAAGAAATGAACGATATTTTAGATGAGTATGTGGCTAATTTAATTGCAAAAGGGCTAGCGTGTTAATAATTAAGACAAAAAGGCAAATTGACTTGCCTTTTTTTTGTTTTTTGTGGCATTATAGTAGGGAGTAGTTTGTCAAAAAAATAGTCTATAGGAGGAAGTAACGTGACAAAAGAAATCCAAGGTCATGAAGAGATGAATGATCAATTAATCGTACGTAGAGAAAAAATGGCGGAGTTACGCGAAAAGGGACTAGATCCATTTGGAACTCGCTTTGAACGCACTACTAATTCAAGAGAACTTCATGAAACATATGATGCCCATACAAAAGAAGAGTTACAAGAATTAGGTTTAACAGCCACAGTAGCAGGTCGTATAATGACGAAACGTGGTAAAGGTAAAGTAGGATTTGCTCATTTACAAGACCGTGAAGGACAAATCCAAATTTATGTAAGGAAAGATGCTGTTGGTGACGAAGAATATGATTTATTCAAACAAGCTGATTTAGGTGATTTTATTGGAGTGACTGGTGAAGTAATGAAAACGGACATGGGTGAGGTAACAATCAAACCTACAACGCTAACTTTCTTAACTAAAGCGCTCCGTCCATTGCCTGATAAATACCACGGTTTAACAAATGTTGAGCAAAAATACCGCCAACGTTACTTAGATTTAGTTAGTAACAGTGAAAGTTTTGATAAATTTGTTAAACGTAGCGAGATTATTCGAGAAGTTCGTAACTATTTAAATACAAATGGTTATTTAGAAGTAGAAACACCGACGCTGCATAATATTGCTGGTGGAGCAGCGGCACGTCCGTTTACTACACATCACAACGCTTTAGATATGGAGTTGTATCTACGTATCGCTTTAGAGTTACACTTAAAACGACTAATCGTTGGTGGGATGGAAAAAGTATACGAGATTGGTCGTGTCTTTAGAAATGAAGGGATTGATACAACTCATAACCCTGAGTTTACTATGTTAGAAGTATATACAGCTTATACGGACTACAAAGATATTATGAATCTAACAGAGGGCATTATCACAACTGCCGCTCAAAATGTCTTAGGTAAATTACAAATACAGTATGGTGATTTAGAAGTTAATTTAGAAGGACCATGGAAAAGAATTCATATGGTTGACGCAATCAAAGAACAATCTGGCGTAGATTTCTGGAAAGAAATGACAGATGCAGAAGCACGCGCTATTGCAAAAGAACATGGAATTGAATTAGGTGAGCATATGGATTATGGTCATGTTGTTAATGAGTTCTTCGAGAAGTATGTAGAAGAAACATTGATTCAACCAACATTTATCTATGGACACCCAACATCAATTTCACCATTAGCTAAGAAAAATGCTGAAGATGATCGATTTACAGATCGCTTTGAAGTATTTATAGTAGGAAAAGAATATGGTAATGCTTTTACGGAATTAAATGATCCAATTGACCAAAGAGAACGTTTTGAAGCGCAAATGAAAGAAAAAGACTTAGGAAACGATGAAGCTCAAGGGATTGATGAAGATTTTATCGAAGCTTTAGAGTACGGAATGCCTCCAACAGGTGGATTAGGAATCGGGATTGACCGCTTAGTAATGTTGTTAACTAACTCTCAATCGATAAGAGATGTACTATTATTTCCAACAATGCGATAAAAAAAGGAGAAATTTTTCTCCTTTTTTTTTATGAAAAAGCTTATAAGAAAGGGCTTTAATCATATTTTTCCGGTAAATTGCAAATATAAAGTGTGTTATAAGGTTATTAATATATTTATTCAGGTTAAAACCGAATTATAAATGATTTGAAAACCTGAATGTTAGGTAAAAATAAATAAAAAAAAGTGTTGACGAAATGTTAAATACTTGGTATATTAATACATGTCGCTGAGACAGATAAAAAAACAAATCGCAAGATGATTTTTTTGTTTGTTAATTGGGCAGGTTGTTTATACGACAATATTCTCACAAAGGATATTTTTAAAATAAATAACAAAAATAAATAAAAAAAGTGTTGACAAAAACTTGATAACTTGGTATGATATAAAAGTTGTTAAGGCA
>CAUQFM010000035.1:0-19337 GCA_963517295.1 uncultured Vagococcus sp. | reverse complement strand
TTGTCTCAGTCGGTGGGTCTTCTTTTGAACTTGAATGTGATGAAGAAGAACTAGGTGGTGTCGTTGACGGCGGCGGTGTCGTTGGTTCTTTTCCAGCTGAAAAGAATACAATAATCTCATCGCCTTTTTTCACTTGACCACCTTCTCCGTACCTTGGATAAGCATATGTCACATTTCCTTGTGGTACATCATCAGAATACTGTGAACCACCATCAGAAAAGACTAATCCCGTACTATCCAAGTAACTCATCGCACGACTTCTAGAATAATTATACATATTCTCTAAAGCAAACGTCTCTTCTCCTTCACTGACAGTCAAAGTAACTTCCTGTTTTTCCGGATTAACTTTACGATCAGCTTTAGGTGTTTGTTTGATTACACTACCTGTTTTAACTGAAGATTTTTCTTTTTTTATTGTAATATTTTTATCTTTAAATCCTTTACTCAAAAGATCCTCTTTAGCATCTGCAGCATCTTCATGAGTATAATCTTTCATTGAAATATCTGATTGTCCTGAACTGATATAAAGTGTAACCGTTCCTGATTTCTTTTTCACAGATGTTCCAATTGGCGGATCTGTCTTAACGATATGATCTTTTTCTATTTTTTCATCACTAACTTTTTCAGTTTTTTTAACTGTTATCTGCTCTTTTTCAAGTATCGCTACAGCTTCTGCTTCTGTTTTACCACTAACATCTGGAACAGTCACATCTCCACCTTTGCGTCCTAAAACAAATAACCCTCCACCGAGTAAAATAGCCACTGCTAAAACAGCTAAAAAGATTTTTAAACCACGTTTAGATTTTTTCTTAACGTCATCTAATTCATCATCGTCATCATCATCTAAATTAGGATTTAATTTCGGTATTGGTTTAGAGACAGCGTTTGAGACATAACTATCATCTATCGGTTCTAACATAATCGTCTCATCTGTCATAGCAGACGGTTCAAAAACCGTTTCTCTTGCTCTGTCTGGACTTAAAGACGTTCTAATATCTGCATACATTTCATCTACTGTCTTATAGCGATCAGTCATCTCTTTGGCTGTTGCTTTAAGAACCACATTTTCCAATGGTTGTGGGATATTAAGATTACTTTCTCTGACTGACGGCATCTCTTTTTGGAAATGTTTCAAGGCAATCGATACCGCAGATTCTCCTTCAAAAGGAACCCCGCCTGTTAGTAACTCATACAAAATAATACCCAAAGCATAGATATCTGATTGTCGTGTGGCCATTCCACCACGTGCTTGCTCTGGTGATAAATAATGTACCGAACCAAGCAATGTATTAGTTTGTGTTATTGATGTTTCAGATAAAGCAATCGCAATTCCGAAATCAGTTATCTTCACTGTACCATCTTCATCAACTAAAATATTTTGTGGTTTCAAATCACGGTGAATAATTCGGTGTTGATGCGCTAAAGAAATAGCTGATAACACTTGGCCCATAATATCCACGACAGTTGTTAATGGAATGTCTTGATGCGTTTTTATATACTGCTTCAAATCAGTTCCTTTAACATACTCCATGACAATATACTGCATACCACTTTCTTCACCCACATCATAAACACTAACAATGTTTGGATGAACCATCTCAGTTGCAGCGAGTGCTTCTCTTTGAAATCTTCTTAACGAATCTTGATCATTTTGAAAATCAAAACGTAATACTTTAACTGCTACTTCACGATTCAAAATTAAATCTTTTGCTAAATAAACATTGGCCATTCCACCACTACCAATGTTTCCAATCGTTTCATAGCGTTCCCCTATCTTCGTTCCCATTGCTATCATTTATCGTGTTCCTCCTTATTTGGAGTTTTAAAATCAATTAATAAAGCTGTAATATTATCCATTCCACCCGCTGCATTTGCTTCGCTAATTAACTGCTCCACACGACTTTTTAAAGAGTTAGGCTGCGATACAATACTTTTAATATACGTATCAGACAACATATTACTTAACCCATCTGAACATAGCAAAATATGATCATTTTCAGAAATAGCCACTACTGATAAATCCACCTCTACATCTCCAGGAACTCCCACAGATCTTACTAAAACATTCTTTTTAGGATGCTTTGCAGCCATATCTGGTGTGATTTCTCCTGTTTTAACAAGCTCATTCACCAATGAATGATCATCTGTTAACTGCTTAATCCCATTATTTCTAATAATATAAGCACGACTATCACCAACATGCCCTAATAAGATATTTTCACCTAATACAGCAACAACTACAATCGTTGTTCCCATACCGTATTTATCCGGGTTATTATTTCCTTCTGCGTAAATAATTTCATTTTCTTTTTGAATCGCTGAAACAATCCATCTTGCCACGTCATTTTGCTTAAGTAAATTGGTTTCTTGCCATAATTCACCAATACCTGTTACAGCTAAGTAACTTGCCGTGTCTCCTGCTTGATGTCCGCCCATACCATCTGCTACTATACCTAAAACAATACCTGATTTATTTTCATAAACTCCCACTGTATCCTGATTACTTTTCCTTTTGCGTCCTACATTCGTCTGGAATTCAATATGCATGATTTCACTCCTTCAATCGGTCAACTATTGCTTTCTTTTTAAGCAACAAATAAAAAATCCATCAGTTTGATATTGATGAGGATAAACTTGTACCATTTTGTCATGATAACTCATCGGTATGTTTTCTGCTCCCTCAATATCTATTTTTTCAAAGTTAGGATGATTTGCTAAAAACTTGTTAATTACCTCTTGATTTTCTTCTGGGGCAATTGTACAAGTACTATACGTTATTATACCGCATTGTGCTACTTTTGTGGCAACACTTTCTAGAATAGCCAATTGAATCTCTTGCAATTCAAGGATGTCTTCTAATTTTTTACTATATTTAATGTCTGGTTTTCGGCGTAATAACCCTAAACCTGAACAAGGAGCATCGATTAAAATACGATCAAAACTTTCATCTGGGAACACTGACTCTACTTCCCTAGCATCTAAAACTTTTGTTTCAACTACGCCAGAAACACCTAAACGTTCTGCGTTTTCTTCGATTAACTTAATTTTGTGCTCATAGATATCTAAAGCTGTAATTTTTCCACCCTTAGCTTCATCTAAATAAGTTGCCATATGAACGGTTTTACCACCAGGAGCTGCGCAAGCATCCAATATTTTTGACCCTTCTTCAATCATCATACTTGGTGCTACTAACATCGAGCTTTCATCTTGAACAGTGATTAAGCCTTCTTTGAATAAAGAACTACCTGCTAAGAAACCTTTTTTAGCTACAATTCCAACAGGAGAAACCGAACTTTCTTCTGCATAGAGCCCTTCTTCTTCGAGACGCGCGATTGCCTCTTCACGACTAATTAAATGTGTATTGACTCTAGCACTCGCTTTACTAGGCTCTAAAAGTGAATGCCCTAATTTTTCTGTTTCTTCAAAGCCAATCGTATCAATTAGTTTTTTAGTTAACCATTTAGGAATACTGATTTCTGTTGATAAACGTTTAACTTTATTTTTAATTTCTTCAGTTGGTCTTAACCCTTCACGTTGAACACTTCTTAAAACACCATTCACAAAACGGCCAATCCCTGGATTACTTTTTGCTTTAGCAATCTCCACAGCTTCACTAATCACACTATATTCTGGAACTTTATCTAAATATTCCATTTGATATAAAGACATTAAAAGAAGTTGTTTAACCCAGTTATCTATTTTTGATGTGTCTTCCACAAAATTTGTTAAACCATATTCTAATGTTAATTTACGACTAATTGTTCCATAAACAATTTCTGTCATCAAACGACCATCTTTTTCAGTTAAACGGTGCTTTGTTATGTATTCTTTGACTAAAAGATTTGAATAGGCATTTTCTTCTGACACTTGGACTAATAATTCCAAAGCTGCTAATCTGGGTGATTCGTATACTTTTCTTGGTAATTTTCTATTTTTATTCAATATTATTTCCCACTTCCATTGATCTTCCGATTCCATTTAGATACTCAACTGCTTTTAATTTTCCTTTTCCAGCTGGCTGCAATTCATTAACTTGTAGCACTGTTCTTTCACCACAAGCAATCAAAAAATTCTTTTTATTAATTTGAATAATTGTTCCCGGTTTTTCATCTGTCTCTTCTTCTTCAAGCACTGTCACATTCCAAAATTTCATCCGTGCTCCTTGATACATCCCATACGCAACTGGCCATGGTCGCATCCCTCTAACTTGGCAATCAATTAAGTGACTTGTTTTATGCCAATCAATCTGTTCTTCTTCACGTGTAATATTAGGCGAGTATGTCACCTTTTTTTCATCTTGGGGAACAGCTGTCACATTTCCAGTTAAAAAATTTGGTAACATATTCAGTAGCATCTCTTTGCCTAAAAGACTTAATTTATCAAACATACTCCCCACATCATCTGTTTTCTCAATCGGGATTGCTTGTTGTAATAATATATCACCTGCATCCATTTTTTTCACCATATTCATGATGCTGACGCCCGTTTCACTATCTCCATTAATAATCGAATAATGAACAGGAGCTCCTCCACGATATTTTGGTAAAAGAGACGCATGCACATTAATCGCGCCATGTTTAGGTGCTTCTAGTAATTTTTCTGGTAAAAATTGCCCAAAAGCTGCTGTCACGATTAAATCAGGTGCTAGGTCAATAATTTCTTGCATTTCATCTGAGCCACTAATTTTTTCAGGTTGCAGAACAGGTATGTTTAATTTAACCGCTGCTTCCTTCACTGGTGGTGGTGTTAATATTTTTTTACGACCCACTGGACGATCTGGTTGAGTGACCACACGAATCACATCATACCCTTCTGCCACAAGCCCTTCTAAAATTGGGACTGAAAAACCTGGTGTTCCCATAAATATTATTTTAGTCATATCCATGTTCCTCCATATATTTATCTAAATCTTCTGGTTTGATATAGTCAATAATGTTATCGGTAAATAATTCACCTTTTAAATGCTCCATCTCATGTTGGAAAGCACGAGCTAAATAACCTGTCGCATCCACTTCCATTTCATACCCTTCACGGTCCACATAACGCATCGTCACTTCTTCATATCTCTCCACTGTTCCATAAATATCAGGAAAACTTAAACAACCTTCCACATCAATTGATTTTCCTTTTTTAGCAACAATCTCTGGATTAATCATTTCAAAAAGACCTGTCTCTTCATCTAATTCAATGACAATCACACTTTTTGAAACACCAATTTGATTGGCTGCTAAACCAATAGCATCTTTGGCTTTAATAACTTGGTACATATCATCTAAAAGTTCAATGACCTCATCATCAATGTAAGGTACTTTTTTAGTTGGTGTTGTTAACATCTTATTTGGATGCATTACTATTTTTCGCATATTTTAAATCCTCTCTTAAATAAAATGTTGGGGTTCCATATCAATCGTTATTCGCAAGCCATTTCTCATTTCTTTTTGAGATTCTTCTAAAATAACTTTTAGCCCTTTGGATAATTCGGGCTCATTTTTATATTTAATCACTGTTTGATAATAATAGCGTTTGTTCATTCTAGCAACTGATTTAGGTGTTGGACCTAAAAGAATTGCATTAGGTGATAAAAATCCTTTTAATAAATTAACAACTTCATACATTTTTTTCGCCGCTAAGTGTTCTTCTTCATGACTAACTACTAATTGCGCCGTAAAATAAAAAGGTGGATAATTACCACGATGTCTCAATTTTAATTCATGTTGATAAAAAGGTTCATAGTGCTGATTTTTAGCTAGTTTAATCGCATAGTGATCTGGATTAAAGGTTTGAATAATAACCTCGCCAGACTTATCCCCACGACCAGCACGACCACTAACCTGCGTTAATAACTGGAATGTTTTCTCACTAGCTCTAAAATCTGGTAAATTAAGGGCAGTATCAGCATTTAAAACACCTACTAAAGTGACATTAGGAAAATCTAAGCCTTTAGCGATCATTTGAGTGCCTAATAAAATATCTGCTTCTCCCGCTCCAAATTGATTTAATAATTTTTCATGAGAGCCTTTTTTCCGGGTTGTATCCACATCCATACGAATCACACGAGATTCTGGTAGCAGTTCTTTTAACTCTTCTTCAATTTTTTGAGTACCCGTTCCATAATACCTTATTTTGTCTCCATCACAAATTGGACAACGATAAGGAATCCGTTCTTCATGTCCACAATAATGACATTTCATTTGTTTAGTATCCATATGTAAGGTTAACGAAATATCACAGTTTGGGCAAGGTAATACATAGCCACAATCGCGGCACATAACAAAAGAAGAATAACCGCGCCTATTTAGCATTAAAACTGACTGTTCTTTTCTTTCTAAACGTTCTTTTAATTTTTCAAGTAACGGACCTGAGAAACTTGTGGATAACGCATTTTTCATTTCTAACTTCATATCCACAATGTTAATAACTGGTAATGTCGCTTTAGAAACAGCTCGCTCTTTTAAAATTAATAACTTATACACAGATTTCTGCGCGCGTGCTCTGGCTTCTAAAGACGGTGTCGCACTACCTAATAACACAGGACAGTTATGGTACTTCCCACGCCAAATAGCTAAGTCTTTTGCGTGATATCTTGGTGTTTCATCTTGTTTGTAACTTCCCTCATGTTCTTCATCAATAACAATTAAGCCTATATTTTTTAAAGGAGCAAAAATAGCAGAACGAGCTCCTACTACAACACTCGCTTCTCCTCGTTCAATTTTACGCCATTCATCGTATTTCTCACCTTGAGATAAGCCACTGTGAAGCACAGCAACATCCTCTCCAAAACGCTTTTTAAATCTAGTTACCGTTTGTGGTGTTAAAGAAATTTCGGGTACTAACATAATCGCAGTTTGTCCTTTGTCTAAACACAAAGCAATTGCTTGTAAATAAACCTCTGTCTTCCCACTACCTGTGACACCTTCTAATAAAAAGACATATGGTTTCGAAGCATCCATTGATTCTTTCATTGTATTTAGAGCTTCTTGCTGCTCCTCGTTTAGTATTAAAGGCGTGTCTCTTTTAAATTGATGTAAGGCATAAGGATCACGGTACACTTCTCGTTCTTCTATTGTTAGCCATCCTAGATTCTTTCCATCATTAATGGCACTGTTAGAAATATCATGAATTTCCATGACTTCTTTAATCCCATGCTCTTCTTCATCTATTTCAAGTAAGAAAGTCAGTAATCTCCACTTTTGAATGGCATTTTTTCTTATATTTTCACGTTCAAGTTCTAATAACTCATTAGTCATTGCTTTTTTTAGTACACGCTTTGTTTTAACTTTATTTTTAGTTGTCACTTCATAACGGATATCGACGTGACCCGTTTTTTTTAGTCGAAGTAACTCAGAGAAATGAGGTGATTCTTTGGCAATCTCCCACTCAACTTCTCCTAGACCTAAAAAAAGCTCTTCCTCAATTATTTTCGGCAAAGCTTGACCTGTTTGAGTAACATACTTTGTATAAGAAGACTTCATCACACTTGGCAGCATCGTTTGAAGACAAGTTATTTTAAACGAATACGTCGTTTCTTTCATTTCATCTGCTAAAGCAAGGAGTTCATGAGTCAGAACAGGATGTAAATCTAGAACACTAAAAATAGGTTTTAATTCTGCTACTTCCTCACTTTCTCTTAAAGAGACGATAAACCCTTGAATATGTCTGTTGCCATTACCAAATGGCACTTCGACACGCATTCCTATTTCTACTACTTCTATTAAATAAGTTGGAATTTCGTAACTGAAAGGTTGATCTGTTTGCATAGCGGGTACATCTACAATAACATCTGCTATCCACGTCATTTTTCTCTCACCCTTTCCTATCTGCTTTATTGTACTAAAAATCCAAGCGTTTGTCTGTTTCTATTATATAAAGAAATAAGATGAACTCAAAGTCATTTTTATCCAAACAACTGGGCAAGTTTTTTCATTCCTTAACTCATAAAAAATGCTTAAAAAATAAGAATGAGGATGACTACATTTTTTAGTCATCCTCTTTCATTAGATTTCCCAGTCAAAAGGCAGCAATTCTTTTAAGTGATAAACCTTACCGTCAGCTAGTAAAACTTCCATTTCAGTATATTTATATTATTCGGTGAAAACAAAAAAGATTGACCCTAAAGTCAACCTCTTTTAATTTTTACATCTTACGATCCATTTGGACACGTGCTTCTAATTCTTGATGTTCACGACGTTTCATTGCTTTTTTTTCTTCTTCTTGACGTTTGATTAATTCTCTTTTTAATTCTGGATTAGGATCAATAACAACATCACCACTAGCAATTTCTTCTAAACTACGACCAACATTTTTGTAAGAAACAAATTTACTTTCTTCAATCATTGGTTGTGCTCCTTCGTCAAGCTCGTGAGCACGTTTGCTCGCAAGGATAACTAATGAATATTTTGAATCTACTTGTTCTAATAATTTATCAATTGATGGATTTAACATAATTTAAAACTCCCTTAACATTTTTTCATAGCGACCAATCACATGTTCAACGCGAAAATGTTCGCTTTCGATTATTTTTTTAATACGATCAACTGCCAAATCAACCTTATCGTTAACTACAGCATAATCGTAATGACGCATCATTTCAACTTCTGCACGGGCAACTTTCATTCTTTCATCAATCACAGCCATATCATCTGTGCCACGATTAACAATTCTTGCTTTTAATTCATCAAAATCAGGTGGTGTTAAAAAGATAAATACACCATCTGGCACTTGTTCTTTGACTTTCATAGCACCTTGAACTTCAATTTCTAAAAAGACATCTTTACCTTCATCTAATGTTTGGTTCACGTAATCTAGCGGTGTACCGTAATAGTTTCCTACGTACTCTGCATATTCTAACATTTTACCAGTTTTAATCAATTTTTCAAATTCTTCTTTTGATCGAAAGAAATAATCTAAACCTTCTTTTTCTCCCGTTCTCATTTGACGAGTGGTCATTGAGATAGAATATTCAAATTGATTACCTGAACTGTCAAATATCGCTTTTCTTACTGTGCCTTTACCTACACCGGACGGACCAGATAACACTATTAATAATCCTCGTTCTGACATGATGTCTTCCTTTCACATACTTTTTAGTTTTATTTACTATAATGCACTCTGAAAAGAAATTTTGCAAGTTTGATTTAATTAAAAATAGGATAAATATTGATTTATTCGATATTTTGAACTTGTTCCCTAATTTTCTCAATTACCGTTTTAAGAAAAACGACTTGTTCTTTAATCGCTATCGTTGTTGATTTCGAGCCAATTGTATTAACTTCACGGTTCATTTCTTGGATGAGAAAATCCATTTCTTTACCCATTTCGTTTTCTTGCTCTAGTAATTTAGCTAACTTACTCACATGAATGGCTAAACGATCTAATTCTTCATTAATATCACCACGTTCGATTAACAAAGCAACTTCAGTCAAAATTCTGTTTTCATCTACAGCTTCACCAATTAGATCTTTCATTTTCTTAGTTAATTTTTCTTGGTGTTCTTTTTCGATAATTTCTGATTGTTCTTTTATTTTTTCAATTGCTACTATAATATCTTTTTGATACATTTCAAAGTAAGAGTGAATCCCAGAACCCTCTTCAGTTCTGCTAACATCTAGTTGTTTGACCGCTTCTTTAAAAGTAGCTAACACATCCGCTTCTAAAGCCTCATCACTTTCTTCTTTATCCACAACTTCAAACAAAGCAGGATGCATAATAGCTCCAGTCATGATTTTAGTCGTCGAAAATTTTTGATCTTTGTAACGTTCTTTTTTAGCTTCATTTAAATCAGTCATCACTTGATCTAGCAAGCCCCATTTGATTGCCATTGTTTGGTAAGCATCTGCTTCTTTTTTGACAGTTACAAAACAATCAACGCGACCTCGCACTAAATGATCTTTAACAATTTTTTTCATTTTCATTTCTAAAGAATTGAATTCTCTTGGCATTCTGATTTGTGTATCTAAATAACGATGATTTACTGACTTTATTTCGATTACTATCTGATAATTTTCTTTTGTACAATTACTTTTACCAAATCCAGTCATACTTTTCATAGTTTCACCTACATCTCTTTTAAAGTTTTTCTTAACAATTCAAATTCTTCGTTGGATAAAGTTACCCCTTTACCCATTTTTTCATGATCTGGTGCCCAGTCTCTTAAATCAAATTTTGGTGGACGTCCATTCCAACTCACTAAATTAAGTTCTTTGCGCCATCCTTTTGGGTTTTCTGATAAAATGATAATTTCTTCAACAATTTCATATGAAAATTCTTGTGCCATTTACGCCAACTCACTTTCTAAAAATATTAAAAACAATCCTTCTAAACCACTCATCCAAGAAACATCCATTAATAAATAATAGGCGTCACGGTCTTTCTCCACATCATTTTTAAAAAAGTTATAATAATAATAAACTCTTTGTATATCTGAAACGGGTGAATTTTGTTTAACAAACTTGCTTAACCACTCAGTGACTGAGTACATCATTTCATTACTGTTTTTTTGGGTGTATCCTTGTTCCTGTTTTTTAGCTGCTACTATAATTAAACTAGAGAGCTCATCTAAACTATACAGTTTCGTAGGATCTATTTCTAGTTTTTTAGCTAAAGATTCCATTAAAAGTACACTCAATAATTCTGGTTGTATTTTATTATCCCTTAGCCATTCCCACTCTTTAAGCTTTGTTTTTTTATGAAACCACATTTCAAAAAACTCACTTTTTCTTAAGAAGCTAAGGAATTTCCGGCTCATGTTTAAACTTTTTTTCTTAAAATCAGTCTTAATAAAAGTATACTCAATTCCTTGATAATTACCTAGAACTTTCATCGATTCTAAGTAACCTAGACGCATATTCCAAGACGAACGATTACCATCAAACAATAAAACGTTGCCTAATCCCCATTGACTTGAAATAGCTATCTCTACAACGTTATTAGGAACTTTTGTAGATTTCGTTACTCCAGGCCCTTTCACATCAACCACGATCAATTCAGTTGCTCCTCGATCGATTAAAACATCTTTTGGTACATTATTTCTGTAGCCACCATCTACATAGTAATTATCTTCAATTAAACAAGCTGACATTGCCGGAAAAAAAGAAGACGAGGCAAGCAACCACTTTGAAAAAGACTCTTCTGTCATTTCTTTTAAAGATACAACCTTTTCTTCCATACTAGGTGCGGCAGTTGTCACAATAAAAAATTCTTTTTCACTATTAAAGATATCTTTTGGTGACATTAAATCCTGAATTAACTGATATAAAGGTTCTGTGCTTACGCCTTTTGATTGAATAGCTGTTTTAGTTAATTTTTGAAAATCTGCTATCAATTGATTCATCGAATAACTCATTTTTTCGTCATTTGCTTCTTCTGGTACTAATAATATTTGTTGTGTGGTAATTCCTTGCCACATTTCTTCGGCTAATTCAAAATTATCTTGTAAAATTAGCCCTCCATTTAATGCGCCAACAGATGTTCCACTGATAAAATCAAACTGAATATCACATTCTTTAAGTGCATGCCAAACACCTATCTGATAAGCCCCTTTGGCACCACCACCACCTAAAACTAATCCAGTACGATAAGATAAATTACGAACATAGCCTACTCCAGGTTCAAAAATAAATTCTTTCTCCTTTAATTGTAAGTCTAATCCTTCATATTGTTTAGTTAGTTTAAAAATAATTTTTCTTGCGAATCTTTTCTTAGCAATTGTTAGTATACCTAATTCATAATCAGATAAGCTTCCCTCTTCAGACATCATTATTATGTTATCTACAAACATACTATCTTTCGAAAAACGAGTTGATATTATAAAAAGAAGTTTATTTTTCTTGTACCAACCATAAAACATCTCATTTTCATCTAATTTCACGATTTTTTCGCTCATACTAAGAACTGCTTGTTTATTTGAGTGATAAAAAGGTAACCATTCTTTACACTTTTCAAAATTCAATAATTTAAAATCAGTAGGATATAACTCTTTCATTTTCTCACACCTCATTTTTTAATCATACATGTTACTATTGATAATAAAACGGTTTCTTAATTAAAATTTAAAATAAATATTACTATTATTTATTTGACTAAGCCATTTTCACTTCGTATAATGGATGGTAGGGGAATACAAGGGGGCGAAAAGATGGTTAGTAGCAATAAATCTGTGAAATCTGATTCGGATAATGGCGTTAAAAAATTTACACGCTTTATTTCTCGTTCGTCTCAACGCTTTTTTTCTTCATTTATTGATGAAGAAATCGAAAAAGAGAAACGTTCAAAACAAATGTTTCAACAAATTTCTCAAGCTATTACGCAGAAAAATGTTGTTGTTATTCAATATAGAGATGATCTCCAAGCCAAATCATCTAAGCGATTTGAAACACTCGTTGGTCGTATTTATCAACATGAAACAAATCCAGAAGCCATTGTTGTGAAACTTCAAAAAAACAATCAGGTTCGGATGATTTCTGCAAACAATATAAAAAAAATATCAATCATCAAACAAAAAATTAAATAATGCACTTTGCAAAAAGAAGTTGTTACTCACAAAATCATTGTAAACTTTTGTGAGTAGCGGCTTCTTTTTATTGTCACTATTTTTTCATAGCAGGCATTCTAGTTTTCCAAGATAATTTGCGCTACAGCAGTCTGATTAGTATGTGATATCGACACATGGACATTACCCTCAAATGGTGATTTTTTGATAACGGGTCGACCATTATCTTCTCTTAATATTTCTACATCCGTTAATTTCACTTTGCCAATTCCTGTCCCGTAGGCTTTAGAAAAAGCTTCTTTACAGGCAAAACGTCCACCTAAAAATTCTACTTTTCGTTTATCACCTAATTGATCAAAAATTTCTCGCTCATTTTTAGTCAGTACCCGGTCTATAAATTTATCATTCTTCTCAATTACTTCTTTCATTCGATCTAATTCGACAATATCAATGCCTATTCCTACAATCATCCTTATCACCTTTTCTCTACTATATTATTATACGATACTTCAATAAAAAACAGGGGGAATCAACTTTTTTACGAAGACTATTAAATAGTCTTCGTAAATACAAATAAGAGGATGACTTTTTAGTCATCCTCTTAAAAAAATTATTTTTGGTTGTTACGGATAACAAATCCACGTGATTTATCTTTGTTGCCGGCATTATTATCTCTATTGCCGTCACCATTTCCACGTTTGCGGTTTTCACCTGGTTTAGAATCATCTGGACGTTTTTTCTTGTTATATTGTTCTTTTTTGCGACTATTATCGCGGTCACGGTTTCCACCATTTCCACCACGGTTACCACCATCACGATCGCGATCACGGCTATTACCACCACGATTTCCACCACGGCTATTACCGCCACGATTTCCACCACGACTGTTATTTTTACCACCGCCACCTCTGCGACCTGGTAATGGACGTTCTGGTGTGATGTTAACTGGCACTTCAGATGCATCATCTTTAGCAATTTGTTTGATTAATAATGATACTAAATCTTCAGCTGAATGATTTTCAAGTAATTGACTAGCTGATTCTTGATAGCTTTGTAAGCCATTTTCAACTATTAATTCTTGAATTTTTTCAACAGCAGAACCAATTTGACCTTCAATTGCTTCTTTTTTAGAAGGTGGACGTAATGTTGTCATTTTTCTCTTAGTTAAGTTTTCAATAACGTGTAAGTAACTCATTTCATTAGGCGTTACTAACGTTACTGACATACCTTCTTTACCAGCGCGTCCTGTACGACCAATACGGTGAACATAGCTCTCTGGATCTTGAGGGATATCATAGTTATAAACATGTGATACTCCTGAAATATCTAATCCACGTGCAGCAACATCTGTTGCAACTAAGATATCAATTTCGTCATTTTTAAATGCTTTTAAAATACTCATACGTTTATGTTGAGGTAAATCACCATGAATACCTTCAGCTTTGTAACCACGCATTTCTAATCCACGAGCTAATTCATCTACACGACGTTTTGTACGACCAAAAACAATTGTTAAAGCTGGGTCTTGGACATCAAATAAACGAGTCATAACGTCAAACTTTTCAAATTCTTTACATTGTACAAAATATTGATCAATCAAGTTAGCTGTCATTTCTTTAGCTTTGATTTTAACGTGTTCAGGATCTTTCATAAACTTAACACCAATGCGTTTAATACTATCTGGCATTGTTGCTGAGAATAATAGCGTTTGTCTTGTTTCAGGAACTTTAGAAATAATAGCTTCAATATCTTCTAAGAATCCCATGTTTAACATTTCATCGGCTTCATCTAATACTAAAGTTTCTACTTTATCTAATTTTAAGGTACGACGGTTGATATGATCTAACATTCTACCTGGCGTTCCGACAACGATATGTGGGTTGTTTTTCAATGATTTGATTTGACGGCCAATATCAGCTCCACCATATACAGCTTGAACTTTAATACGTTTGTCTTTTCCTAAACGATAAATTTCTTCCTGAGTTTGGATAGCTAATTCTCTGGTTGGTGCGATAACTAAACCTTGAATTGCTGATTTTTCTGTGTCAATCTTATCTAACATTGGTAAACCAAAGGCAGCTGTTTTACCAGTTCCTGTTTGAGCTTGTCCAATTACGTCTTTTCCTTCCAATGCTAATGGAATTGTTTCACTTTGGATTGGTGTTGCTTCCTCAAACCCAATATTCTCTACTGCTTGTAATAATCTTTTGTCTAAATTTAATTCACTAAATTTCAAATGATATCCTCCTAAATTCTTTCACTCGTCCAAGCGTCTACTTTCCTTTATGAAAATAAATGAAAATAGGCATTCGTGTAATACTATCACATTCTATAAAATTTAACAACAAAACACCATCCTATTAATGATTATTTAATAAATAATCTACAATTTCTTTTAAGCCCATACCGTTACTAGCTTTCAGAAAAACAGTATCTTGCGTGGTTAATTTTTCACTTAATTCTTTTTTTAATTTTTCTGTTTCTTCTTTTTTAAATAAATAGCATTTTTCAAATTTTGATTGAATCACTTCATACAAAGAAGCCATATCAGAACCATATAAAAAAACTTCATCTATTTTTTCAGGATCAAGGTGCTCACTCACACTTTCATGCATTTTTTTGGAATTTTTACCTAATTCTAACATATCTCCTAAAACAACTACTTTTTTCCCCTGACTCTCAATCTTAGAAAATGAATCTAAGACTAAATTCATTGCTGTCGGATTTGCATTATAGACGTCACTTAAAATATCAATGCCATCTTTTGTTTTTAGCCACTCTGTTCTATTTTTAGTTAGATCAAAATTAGCTAATCCTTTTTTCATATTTTCCATTGAAACGTTAAAATGCGCACCTATTAATAGAGAAATCAGAGCATTTGTTACATTATATTGACCTAGAACTGGAATAGTATAGGTTTCTGTTTTTTCAAATAACCGTGCATTAAAGATTGTTTGTTCCCGTGTTTCCTTCTCAATAACTGCTGTTAAACCACCTTGATTACCTAATCCAAATGTCTGTATATTTTGTGTTAAGCCTTCCAGCAATGGCTTCAATAAATTTTCAGTTTCTGGCACAATCAGAACACCATCCTTTTTAAGTCCTGCTGTAATCTCCATTTTACCAGCAGCAATCCCTGCTCTTGATCCTAGAAATTCAATATGAGATTCACCAATCATCGTAATAGCAGCAATATCCGGTTGAGCGATTGTTGAAAGTAGCTCGATATCCCCTTTTCTATCCATTCCCATCTCTAGCACTAACATCTCAGTCTCTTCATCCATACTCAATATCGTATACGGTAAACCAATTTCATTATTATAATTACCTTGCGTTTTATATGTTTTATACGTTGTACTTAAAACTGCTGCTGTCATATCTTTAGTTGTTGTTTTCCCATTACTTCCTGTAATACCACAGACTTTAGGATTAACTTTTCCCAAATAAAAACGAGCTAAATCTTGTAAAGCTTTCAGTGTATCTTCAACTAGTATATAAGGTGTTTTTTTATCTAATACATGATCTGAAAAAACTAAATCAGCACCACTTTCAAGGGCTTGTGGTATAAAATCATGACCATCTCGAGTACCTTTTAGCGGAACAAATAGCGTTTTTGCCTGAACTTTTCTCGTATCAAATTCCACACTAGTTAATTCTATAGTATCTGATATTTTATTTATATTTTTACCATTGACTGCCTCGACGATTTCTTTAACCTTTAGTTTCATTTATTTTCCTTCTTCCAAAATGAAGCAAAAAGAGGTAGACGTTAAGTCTCACCCTCTTTTTGCTTCATTTACTTTTTAATTACCTAGTTCAATGTCCTGTTTTTTATCAAAACGCAGCTTAGCTAATTGAATTAATTCTTCTAATAAATCACTATAATTAATGCCCATGTATTCCCATAATAAAGGATACATACTAAATGGTGTAAAACCAGGTAAGGTATTAATTTCGTTCAAGAATACTTCTTGATTGGCTGTTACAAAGAAGTCACAACGACTAAGTCCACTACCATCTAAAGCAATATACGCATCTTTAGCATAACTACGCATTTTTTGGTGTAAGTCTTCTGAGACATTAGCTGGAACTTGAAGCGTCACTTTATTGTCGATGTATTTTGATTCATAGTCATAGAAAGCAACATCTTTAACAATTTCACCAGCTTTTGTTGTTCTAACTTCATCATTTCCTAAAATAGCAACTTCTAATTCTCTCGCTTCAATTCCTTGTTCTACTAATACACGACGGTCATACTTAAAGGCAAATTCAATTGCTGTTGCTAATTCTTCTCTGGAATTAGCTTTGCTGATACCAACACTCGATCCCATATTCGCAGGTTTTACAAAGACTGGATAAATTAATGAGCCTTCACATTCAGCTAAAACAGTTTCTGAGTCATCTGAATATTGCTGCTTAATCACTGCTACATAAGGCAGTTGAGGGATTCCAGCTTGTTGAAACAACTGTTTAGCAATAATTTTGTCCATTGCACATGAACTAGCTAAAACACCCGCACCCACATAAGGCATATTTAAAACTTCAAATAAGCCTTGGACCGTGCCATCTTCACCATTTGGACCATGTAATACTGGAAAAACAACACTATTCGCTTCTTTAATATCGCTTGGTAAAATTGGTTGCGCATTTTTCAATGTTAAGTGTAGTTCAGTTTCTGTTTCTGGCGCTTTTTTAAAAAGAGGTCCCTTTAGCCAGTCGCCCTCTTTTGTTATGTAAACAATTTGTACTTCATAATAGTTATAATAAATTGCTTTTAAGATTGAAAAAGCCGATAAGATAGAAACATCATGCTCCGCACTTTTCCCTCCATAGATTAACGTGATTTTCATGTTAGTCCCCCTAATTTTCATAGAACTTATTATACTTTATTTTTTTAGAAAAAACCAATCTGCTCTTTTGCTGATTTTAATAGTAAAACCACTAACTTTTTTGCTATGCAAAAAAATAGTGGTTTAGCTTATTGATTCATAAAGAGCGATTCAAATTTTTCATTAATAATTTTCCAACTTTTTGTGTGTTGTGAATAGACAAGTGTCCCTATTTGAAACTCTTGTTTAAAATAATAATTATCTACTTTTCTTAAATTATCTTCAACTACGTGAATAGGTATTGTATATTCTCCATCCAATAGACCTACTTGAGAAAAATTAAAAACAATACCTTCTTGCATAACACTTTTTAACTCTAACACTATATCATCGGGTAATTCTGAAATAGCTTCTGTCTTTTTTTTAAAAAAAGAACGATTTCCATCGATTTGTTGATAAGTTAATAAACTAATCTTTCTTGCTAGTGTTTGATAAAATTCATCGATATTTCGATAATAAACTTTAATTGTTTTTTGATTCAATTCAAAAAACGCAAAACTGTTTTGAAGTTGATAAAAGAAAGGTGAACGAAGTTGGTTTTTCATATGACCAAAATAGAGCAATTCTGAAATTTCATTTGGGGTTAAACGCTTCAATGTATCGTATTCTTTAAAATCAATCCACTTTAATTCTCGTTGCTCTTTAGCTTCCATTATAGAGAAATATCGGTCTACTTCTTTTGCTCCCTTAACCACACGAAACCCTGTATGACTTTCGTACTCTCCTTCATTTTCATAAGGATTAAGTAACAAAAGATTTTCAGGTCGATTAATTGTATACCGATTAAAATCTTCATGAGTCATTCCTTTGGCTAAGATTGAATTACTAATCGCATCCAAATGAATATACAAATAATCCTGCAACACCTTTCACCTCGTTCCCATGTTATTCTGTTATCATAACTATACCATTTATTAACTTTTTTTAAATCCCTATTGAACATTTGTTAAATTAAGTTTATATTACATCCCTCTCCTAGAAAACGGTTACTAGAAATACTTATGTAATATTTAATAGTTCCTTTCCTTTTCCCCCATTTTTTATTCATTTATGTTATTATTATCTTAAATCTTTTAAAGGAGGTTTTCCCTATCAGTAAGAAAAAAAATACAAATAATTCGACTAATCGGTCAAACAAACATAGTAAAAAACAGAAAAAATCTTTTGGAACCAAAGTAAAAAATACTTTTATTAATTTAATTATGGTTCTCCTCTTACTAGTTGGTTTTGCACTTATCTTTAACAATCAAATTAAAAATTATCTAGTCAAAGATACTACACAAAAACACACTATTAGTAATGTAACCCGTGAAGATGTGAAAAAAAATGAAAAAAAAGACGCAACATTTGATTTCAATCAAGTTGAATCTCTCGACTTTAATTTAGTCGCCCAGGCCACAAAAGGACGCGACACGGGTCTTGATACGATTGGCGGTATTGCGATTCCTAGTGTTAAAATGAACCTACCTATTTTTAAAGGCGTTTCTAACTATGTTTTAGCCGTTGGGGCTGGCACTATGAAAGAAGGACAACTTATGGGGCATGGTAATTATGCTCTTGCCAGTCATTACATGTATGATCCAGCACTTCTATTTGCTCCTCTTGTTAACGTGGGGTTAGGGGATTCTATCCTCCTAACAGATCTTGAATATATTTATGAATATAAAACCATTTCAAAAGAATATGTCGAACCAACTCGTGTTGAAGTAATCGATGATGTTAAGGATAAACAACTTGTCACTCTAGTAACCTGTGATGTTAGTGGAGAAAATCGTCTAATTGTTCAAGGCGAATTGGTTAGAAAAGTTAAAGGAAAAGAGGCTCCTAAAAATATGCAATCAGCCTTCGAAATGGATCAAACAAATTATTATTAATCAGAGTGGTGAAAAAGGCGCTTAGCTCTGAGTAACTGGAAGAAACCATAAACAATCCACGGTTTTAGGATTGATTATGGTTTTTGA
>CAUQFM010000034.1:0-19379 GCA_963517295.1 uncultured Vagococcus sp. | reverse complement strand
GACCAGAATAGTCAACACGTTTACCAAGTAAGTTTTGACGGAAACGACCTTGTTTACCTTTAAGCATGTGTGATAGAGATTTAAGTGGACGGTTACCTGGTCCAGTAACTGGACGGCCACGACGACCATTATCAATTAAAGCATCAACAGCTTCTTGTAACATACGTTTCTCATTTTGAACGATAATTCCTGGTGCGTTTAAATCTAATAAACGTTTCAAACGGTTATTACGGTTAATCACACGACGATATAAATCATTCAAATCACTTGTTGCAAAACGTCCACCTTCTAATTGAACCATTGGGCGAATATCAGGAGGAATGATTGGTACAACGTCCATAACCATCCAACTTGGATCATTTCCAGAAGTTCTGAAAGCTTCTAAAATATCTAAACGACGAATTGCACGCGTTCTTTTTTGACCTTGAGCTGTTTTTAAATTTTCTTTTAATTCAACAACTTCTTTTTCTGGATTAACATTTTCTAATAAGCGCTTGATTGCTTCTGCACCCATACCTGCTTGAAAACCTTGTCCATATTGTTGACGTTTTTCACGGTATTCACGTTCTGTTAATAACTGTTTCACTTCAAGTGATGTATCTCCTGCATCCGTTACTACGTAAGACGCAAAGTAGATAATTTCTTCCAAAGCACGTGGACTCATGTCTAAGACAAGACCCATACGACTTGGTATTCCTTTGAAGTACCAGATATGTGTTACTGGTGCTGCTAGTTCGATATGAGCCATACGTTCACGACGTACTTTAGAGCGAGTTACCTCAACTCCACAGCGGTCACAGACAATACCCTTATAACGGATACGTTTGTATTTTCCACAAGCACACTCCCAGTCCTTAGTAGGACCGAAAATGCGTTCACAGAAAAGACCGTCACGTTCTGGTTTTAAAGTACGGTAATTGATTGTTTCTGGTTTTTTTACTTCACCGTATGACCAGCTTCTTATTTTTTCAGAAGAAGCTAAGCCGATTTGCATACTTTCGAATTTATTTACATCGATCAAAAGATGTCCCTCCGTTTCTTTATCTATCAGAAATAACTATTGGTCTAGTTATTGACTATTCCTTGCCTTCTTGTGCATCTTTTAATGATTTTTCTGCTTCTTGTTTCGCAGCTTGTTCTTTTGCATATTTAGCTAAAGCATCCACTGTAATCAAATCATCGTCTTCATCATCCATGTCACGTAATTCAATTTCTTCTTCTTCAGCATCAAGTACGCGCATGTTTAAACCAAGAGCTTGCAATTCTTTAACAAGTACACGGAATGATTCTGGCACACCTGGTTTTTGAATTGGTTCACCTTTAACAATTGATTCGTAAGTTTTCACACGACCGACAACATCATCTGATTTATACGTTAAGATTTCTTGTAATGTATAAGCAGCACCGTAAGCTTCAAGTGCCCAAACTTCCATCTCACCAAAACGTTGTCCACCAAATTGAGCTTTACCTCCAAGTGGTTGTTGCGTTACTAACGAGTAAGGTCCAATTGATCTAGCATGTAATTTATCATCAACCATGTGGGCTAATTTAAGCATGTACATCACACCTACTGAAATACGGTTATCAAATGGTTCACCTGTACGTCCATCATAAAGAACAGTTTTTGCATCGCGAGCTAGGTTAGCTTCTGCAACTGTTGACCATACGTCATCCTCATCTGCCCCATCAAATACTGGTGTAGCAACATGAATGTTCAATGAACGAGCAGCCATACCTAAATGCAATTCAAGTACTTGCCCAATGTTCATACGAGATGGTACCCCAAGAGGGTTTAACATGATGTCAACTGGTGTTCCGTCTGGAAGAAATGGCATATCTTCTTCTGGCATAATACGAGATACTACCCCTTTATTACCATGACGACCGGCCATCTTGTCACCTTCATGAATTTTACGTTTTTGAACGATATAAACACGAACTAGCATATTAACACCTGGTGATAATTCATCTCCAGCTTCACGAGTAAAGATCTTAACATCGTGGACAATACCGCCACCACCATGAGGAACACGTAATGATGTATCACGAACTTCACGGGCTTTTTCACCAAAGATTGCATGTAATAAACGTTCTTCAGCAGATAATTCTGTTACCCCTTTAGGAGTTACTTTACCAACTAATAAATCGCCATCTTTAACTTCAGCACCGATACGGATAATACCCATTTCATCTAAGTCTTTAAGTGCATCATCACCAACGTTTGGTAATTCGCGAGTAATTTCTTCAGGTCCTAATTTAGTATCACGCGCTTCTGATTCATATTCTTCAATATGGATAGAAGTATAGACATCATCTTTAACTAAACGACGACTCATGATAATCGCATCCTCGTAGTTGTAACCTTCCCACGTCATGAATGCTACTAAAACGTTTTGTCCTAAAGCCATTTCTCCTTCTTCCATAGAAGAACCATCTGCCAAAGTGTCACCCGCTTCAACAAGCTCACCTAATTTAACAATTGAGCGTTGGTTGTAGCTTGTACCAGCATTTGAACGGTGGAATTTAATGACAGTATATTTATCTAAAGCACCGTTATTACGACGAACGCGGATTTCTCTTGCGTCCACATATTCAACGACACCATCATGTTTACATAAAAGAGCAGCACCAGAGTCATGAGCGGCTTTATATTCCATACCTGTACCAACAATTGGAGAACGTGGTTGGATTAATGGAACAGCCTGACGTTGCATGTTGGCTCCCATAAGCGCACGGTTGGAATCATCATTTTCCAAGAAAGGAATACAAGATGTCGCTACGGCTACTACTTGCTTAGGTGAAACATCCATGTAGTCTACTTTATCTACAGAAACTTCTAAGTTTTCACTTTGGATACGAGCCATTACTAACTCTTCTGCAAATGAACCACTTTCAGTTAACGGAGAGTTCGCTTGAGCTACCATATAATGATCTTCCTCGTCAGCAGTTAAGTAATCAATGTGCTTAGTTACTTCACCTGTTGCACGGTTCACACGACGATATGGTGTTTCAATAAAACCATATTTATTTACTTTAGCGTAACTTGATAAACTATTGATCAACCCAATATTTGGTCCCTCAGGCGTTTCAATCGGACACATACGACCATAATGAGAATAATGCACATCACGTACTTCATATCCAGCACGGTCACGTGTTAAACCACCAGGTCCTAAGGCTGATAGACGACGTTTATGAGTTAACTCACTTAACGGATTCGTTTGATCCATGAATTGTGATAATTGAGAAGAACCAAAGAATTCTTTCATTGAAGCAACAACAGGTCTGATATTAATCAGTTGCTGTGGTGTCAATGTTTCAGTATCTTGGATTGACATTCTCTCACGCACTACACGTTCCATACGAGATAAACCAATACGGAATTGATTTTGTAATAACTCACCAACTGAACGGATACGACGGTTACCTAAATGGTCGATATCATCAACTTGTCCAATACCTTCTTGTAAGTTCAAGAAGTAACTCATTGTAGAAATGATATCTGCTGGACGAACTGTTTTTACTTTGTCACCTAAGTTAGCATTACCAATTACGTTAACAATACGTTCAGGATCTTTAGGTGATAGAACTTTAATGACTTGAATCGTCATTGGTTCTGTGACAACACCATCTTCACTTGGATAATAAGTCACACTATTAATGCCAGCATCTAAATGTTCTTCTAATGTATCCATCACTTGACGAGAGATAACTGTTCCTTTTTCAACAACAATTTCTCCTGTTTCTGGATCAACTAAAGTTTCAGCTAATGTTTGGTTTAATAAACGTGTTTTTAAATTCAATTTTTTGTTAACTTTGTAACGACCAACAGCTGCTAAATCATAACGTTTTGGATCAAAGAAACGAGCATTTAATAAGTTTCTTGAACTTTCCGCTGTTTTAGGCTCGCCCGGACGTAGTCTTTCATAAACATCTTTCAGCGCTTCCTCTGTACGAGAATCACCTGAATTTTTATGAATGTCTTTTTCTATAGTAGCTTGTAAGCTTTCGCTTTCACCAAAAATTTCCATAATAGTTGAATCAGAACCAAAACCTAAGGCACGAACAACAATGGTAAACGGAATTTTTCTTGTACGGTCAATACGAGCATACGATAAATTTTTAGCATCAGTTTCTAATTCTAACCATGCGCCACGGTTAGGAATAACTGTTGTTCCAAATCCTTGTTGACCATTTTTTTCTTTCTTTCCATTAAAGTAAACTCCAGGTGAACGGACTAATTGAGAAACAACTACTCTTTCTGCTCCGTTAATGATGAATGTTCCCATCTCAGTCATAAGTGGGAAATCGCCAAAGAATACTTCTTGAGATTTGATTTCCCCTGTTACTTGGTTATCTAATCTTAATGTGACATGAATTGGTGCTGAAAAGTTTGCGTCATGTGCACGAGCTTCTTCAACGGTGTATTTCGGTGTTTTCATTTCATAATCTACAAATTCTAATGATAATTTATCGCTAAAATCTGTAATTGGCATGATGTCTTCAAACATTTCTCTTAAACCTTCGTCTAAGAACCATTTGTAAGAATCTGTCTGAATTTCAATTAAGTTTGGCAGTTCCAATACTTCACTAATTCTTGAATAACTGCGTCTTTCGCGGTGTTTTCCGTATTTCACTACGTGTCCAACCAAATTAAGTCACCCCTTCTGAGTTTGCTTCAAAAATAACTTTATGTTACAAATATTAAAAATTTATTACATCTACTGTAATAAAGTGTTTTTAAGTAAAAAAAAACCAAAAATAGATCTTGAGCATATTGTTATATGGTCGTCCTATCTTTGTTTTCCTATTATTAAAGGGTTATGGACAATATTTCATTTCCCTTTTTATTTGTAAACATAAAACCTTCTGCAACTAATCATTTTAACGCCTTACACTTCTTTTGTCAACAAAAAAAAAGCCAGATCCCCATCTGGCTTCCTCCCCATTAATCCTTGCCTTCGTATCAACTCTCATTTCAACTTGACATCCATTTAAAGAGCCCGACTCTTCAAATGACAGGACTATAGTTCCTAGTCTTATCTTTAAGTAATTAATATCTCCTGAATTAGATAAGAAAACCTTCTTATCTCAGGAAATTTCTTAGAAAATGATATTTATACAACAGTTAAAGAATACAGCTAAAAACATCGTCCCTTATATGCGTTAACATTCCCCATATCGATAGTTTAAAACTCTTTAAAAAAGTTTTACAAATAACACATTTTGAAAGAAACCTTTTAAAACAAAAATTAAAAGGTAAATAATTTCTACAACATAAAACAGTTAATCGGAACTGCACTTATTATTATATAGTATAGTCTTTTAAATTGTCATCACATTTTGCTTATCCATACGCAGAATATGGATAAACAGATTCGTTTATGCGTTTTTCACATAAATTAAATAACGTTGTTCACAATCTATAATCGCTATTTTTATGTACACATTATATTTTATATATTTAAAAAATACTCATTAAACTGTTTTAAATTATTAGCGTTTTCAAAATAACATGTTTTGATTTTTACACAAAAAAACATTTTTGTGAATTTTAATCGTATCGAAACCAAAGATTGTTCTTACTTTCACAATTCTTTTTTATTTTGTCATTTTTTAATAAAGCTTTTATTATGTGCAAAGTAACCAAAACTAAGCTATTATGGACAACTTTACTCTAAAAGCAAAAAAAAGACACCTATTGCAATTTTATACCTCACAATAGATAATCTCATTCTCTTATTCTTTTTCACTAACTAGAATAAAATAGCCTTTTTCTTTTTTTACAATTTCTGCGTTCCCAAAAATTTCTTCCATTTTTGCTTTAGCGCTTGGTGCCCCTTGTTTTTTTTGGATAACAATCGTCAAGGTCCCACCTTTAACCAATTTAGCATGAGATCCTGAAATGATCGTATGAACAACTTCTTTTCCCGCTCTAATAGGTGGATTGCTTACAATAGCCGCAAATTGATTATTCTCCACACTTTCATAAATAAACGACGTATAAATCGCCACATGATCAATTTTGTTTAGCTCCGCATTTTCTTTAGCAAGTTCAACTGCTCGTTCATTGATATCAACCATTTCGACTTCTCTACCAGTATCAAAAGCTAAAGACAAACCAATAGGACCATAACCGCAACCCACGTCAAGAATAGCCCCCTCTGGCAAGTTATCAGCTGTAAACGTCTCGATTAGTACGCGTGAACCAAAATCAACCGTCCCTTTTGAGAAGACATTACTATCTGTAATAAAGGTATATGTTTTCTCCTTTAATGGAAACGTCCATTGTTTACGGTTATGCGCGACTTCTGGTTGGTTTGTATAATAATGATTACTCATTTATTTTTCACCTCTTCTTTTATTTTTAATTCTTGATTAATTAGTCTGCCAAGTAAGTCATACCCTGATTTCGAAAAATGCAGCCCATCTTTTTGTAGAAAATCAGCTGTGCCTTCTTGCATGGTATAAAGCAATTCAACAAAGGGTATCTTGTAATTTGCTGCTAGTTCTTTTGCGGCTCGGTTATATAGTGCCAACCGATCTAACGCTCTTTCTGACTGACACATTGTCTGGTTACAGAATGGCGCACCTAACAAAATGATTTTTTCTGCGCCAATTCTTTCTATAATTAAAATTAAATTAGCTATATATTCTTCTATTGAAACGCCTATCACATTAGACACATCATTGGCACCAAAAAAGACGACCACTACATCTGGGGAATATTTCAGTACATGTTCTTCTAATCTAATCAAAGCACCTCTTGTCGTATCTCCTGGAATACCAGCATTTATAATGTCATATCCCTTAAAATCAGCCTCTATGCGTTCATTTAATCTGAAATCAGTTAGGCCATCTTCATAACCTGCTGTGATACTATCACCTAATAATATGATTTTTTTCATGTTTCAACCCTCACCGTTTCTATCTATGGAAGCATTTATGATATAATCATTAAGACTTTAACATCATAGCATGAATTAAGGAGTTGTAAATATGTTTATTGAATTACCAAAAACAAAAAAATGTCGCGAATCTAGAGTGATTCAAACACATCGCGTTTTTCCAAATGATTTGAATTCTTTTGGCGCGTTATACGGTGGAAAATTAATGTCTTTTATCGATGATACGACCTCGATAGCTGCCTCTAGACACTGCAGACGACCAACGATGACTGCCTCAACAGATAAATTAGATTTTTTACATCCAATCTATGAGAACCACTCTGTCTGTGTTGAAGCTTATGTTTCAGGAACAGGTAAAAAATCGATGGAAATCTTTACCAAAGTTTTAGGTGAAGACTTAACAACTGGCGAACGTTATTTAGCTGCTACTTGTTTTATGACTTTTGTCATTGTAGAATCTGAAGACAATTTCAAGGGAGTTCCAACAGTGATTCCAGAAACAAATGAAGAAAAAATGATCCATCAAGGATATGAAAAAAGAAGAGAACTACGTATGAAGGAACTAGAGCATAGTAAAGATTTAGCCAATCATATTTCTCTGACTAACCCTTGGATGGATGAGGTTAATTTAGGAGAATAGCTATGGATGACATAACAAACTACTATCAACTAACTAGACAAGAGTGGCAAGGCTTCTATCGAAATGGGATTGCGCCATTGACTGATGAAGAATTACAACAAATCAAAAGTTTTAATGATCAAATATCACTGCAAGATGTTCTTGATATTTATATTCCGTTAACCCATTTGATTCATATCTATATGAAAGAGTATGAATCTCTTCATTTGAGTAAAGGCCTATTTATGCAAGAATTTGTCCCTTCCACTCCTTTTATAATCGGAGTAGCTGGAAGTGTGGCCGTTGGTAAAAGCACCACCGCTCGACTTTTACAAATGATGCTTTCACGAACATTCAAACGACGTAACGTTCAACTTATTACGACGGACGGTTTTTTATACCCCACTGATGAATTGAAAAAACGGGGGATTTTAGATAAAAAAGGCTTCCCTGAAAGTTACGATATGGAACGCTTACTTACCTTTTTGAATGCTGTTAAAAATGGTAAGGATGATTTACAAATACCTATGTATTCTCATGAAGTTTATGATATTATTCCTGATGAATTCGAAACGATTACACAGCCAGATATCTTAATTGTTGAAGGAATTAACGTGTTACAACTTCCTGCCAATCAACAAATCTATATTAGCGACTTTTTTGATTTCTCAATTTATGTAGATGCTGATAGTAAATTAATCGAATCTTGGTACTTAGAACGCTTTGAAGCATTATTAAACCTTGCAAAAGATGACAAAACTAATTATTATTATGAATATGCGAATGGTCCTAGAGAAGAGGCTATTAATTTTGCTAAACAAGTGTGGCAAGATGTTAACCAAAAAAACTTGGAAGACTTTATTTTACCCACACGAAGTCGAGCGGATGTTGTCTTGCATAAGTCAGACAATCATACCATTGATAAAATCTCCTTGAGGAAATTCTAGATTAGAAAAACAAATAAAAAGAAAGATAGGGTGAAGCAAGTGACAAACACGTCCGATTTTAAAGACATGGAAAAAATCATCGTTTTGGATTTTGGTAGTCAATACAATCAATTAATTACACGCCGCATTAGAGAGTTCGGAGTTTTCTCTGAATTAATGAGCCACAAAATCACTATTGAAGAAATTAAGGAAATCGCTCCTAAAGGGATCATCTTTTCAGGTGGACCAAATAGCGTTTATGATGAAAGTAGTTTTTCAATCGACCCTGCTATCTTTGATTTAGGTATTCCTATTTTAGGAATCTGCTACGGTATGCAACTAATGACCCACAAATTAGGTGGCGTTGTTAAAAGTGCTGGCGCTCCTGAATACGGAAAAGCCATGTTAGATATTACAGATTCATCAACTAAATTATTCAAAGGATTACCTGAACATCATCAAGTATGGATGAGCCACGGTGATTTAGTTACTGAAGTTCCTGAAGGCTTTGATGTTGTAGCAACAAGCACTAGCTGTCCTATTTCTGCTATGGAAAATCAAGAAAAAGGTCTTTACGCTGTTCAATTCCATCCAGAAGTTCGTCATTCTGAACATGGTAACGATGTGCTACGTCACTTTGCTTTTGATATTTGTGGTGCTACTGGTGATTGGTCAATGGAAAACTTCATTGATGTAGAAATCAAAAAAATTCGCGAACAAGTTGGGGATAAAAAAGTCTTACTTGCCCTTTCTGGTGGTGTGGATTCTAGTGTTGTTGGTGTTCTTTTACAAAAAGCAATCGGCGACCAATTAACATGTATCTTTGTTGATCATGGTTTACTACGTAAAGATGAAGGCGATCAAGTAATGGACAGCCTTACCGGTAAATTTGGTTTAAACATTATTCGTGTGAATGCTAAAAAACGTTTCATGGATAAATTAGCTGGTGTTTCTGATCCAGAACAAAAACGTAAAATTATCGGTAACGAATTTATCTACTTATTTGATGATGAAGCTGCTAAATTAGATGGCATCAAATTCTTAGCTCAAGGAACGCTTTATACTGACGTTATCGAAAGTGGAACTGACACTGCTGAAGTGATCAAATCACATCATAACGTAGGTGGACTTCCTGAGGATATGGCCTTTAAGTTAATCGAACCTTTAAATACGTTATTCAAAGATGAAGTGCGTGCCTTAGGTATTGAACTTGGTATGCCCGAAGCATTAGTATGGCGCCAACCATTCCCTGGTCCTGGTTTAGGAATTCGTGTACTTGGTGAAATTACTGAAGAGAAATTAGAAATCGTCCGTGAAAGTGATGCTATCTTACGTGAAGAGATCGCTAACGCTGGTCTTGACCGTGACATCTGGCAATACTTCACTGTTCTTCCTGGTATGCGTTCTGTTGGTGTTATGGGAGATAGTCGTACATATGACTACACTGTTGGTCTACGTGCCATTACATCAATTGATGGGATGACTGCTGACTTCGCTCGTATTGATTGGGACTTACTACAAAAAATCTCAGTTCGTATCGTAAATGAAGTAGCACACGTTAACCGTATCGTGTATGACATTACGAGTAAACCACCAGCAACTGTTGAGTGGGAATAAAGAGCTAACATAATATGAATGGGGAATGCCTATTTAACAGCATTTATGGACATGTAAAACGGACAAAAATGACTCAAATTAATATGGTTCCCTGCCAAAAACCCTGCCAAGAAAATTCTTAGCAGGGTTTATTTTATTCAACTTTTCTTAAACTCTCTCTTTCTTCCCTTAACGCTTCTAAAAGTTCATTTAATATTAAATATTGCATTTTAGCATAACCATTATCAACTAATCCCGGATAACTTCCACCAGTATCCTCCTTTAGAAAATCCTTTAATGATTGACGATCTTCAGGATCTGATAATTCAGTATGTTGTACTGCATTTCGATATATTCTTATTTTTAACATTATTTTCTGAAGTTTTGGATAATAATTTTTAAAATCATTAAAAAAATAATTTGCTCCATGTTTGTTTCTCAACGTCTCAAAAAAGAATTTATTTAGATTAGTTAGCATAATTTCATAATCATTCTTATTTCTAACAAACGGCAACCTTTCTACGCTATCTTGATTTTCATTTATTTCTTCAGAGCTTTTAAGCCAAGTTTTTCGATTATTTTTTCTTTGTTCCATATCAAAAAGGTAAAATTCATCGATTATTTTTTTTACATCCATTTCCATATTATTTTTATTAGCATAACTAGATAATCCATCTAACAAGACACCTAACTTTAAGTCTAACTGATTATGTTCTTCAATCGTTAAAAATGAACCGACCGAACGACAAGTATTGATATCTTTATTTGAATTTATGATGATATGTTCATAAAAATCTATGCAAAAAAACATTTTCCCGTCCGAAACACTCATTGGATAGTATTCTGGTAAATGTGAAATTTTTAATCCTTTATACTTCTTCGCCAGTTTTTCAATTTCACCTATCCTCAATAAGCCATAGTTAGTTGATATCATTTCACCTGTAAAAAACAATTCTATCTTAATTTTATTATTTAGTTTGTGCTTAAATGTTTCGATTAATGAGTCTGTGGGAAGTAAAGAATCTATCATAGGTATATAAATCCTAACAATATCTTTAGATTTCTCAATAATTTGTTTAAATTCTTCATATTCATCACTAACACTGTCTTTACCAAAGACAATTTCTCTATATTTTTTTACTTTATCGGAATATTCATAACCATATATTTTTTCTTCCAAATTTAAAAACTCTGTAATATCTTTATTTTGCAAAAATCCGTCATACTCTTCTAGCATATTTAATCGATCAAAAATCAAATAATAATTCTTTTCATTTTTTTTATCGTAAAAAATCGCTATTTGTGCCCTTTTATAAAAAACATTAGAGTTTTTTATTTCTAATAAATCAACTACAATTTCATCTTCTTCATTTTGATTCATTATTCTTTTAACTTCATAGAAATTTAAATCTTTTAAATTTGGTCTCTCAATTACCATTTTTACATCTCTAATATTTTTTCCTCTCATATTGCGTGAATTAACAAAATTTTCTCTTGAACGAAAGTAAATATTAGAAACTCCATCTATAAGTATTTTATTCTCTTTTTTTATATTCCTAGTGTATTTGTCTTCCTTTAGATACTCTCTTCCTAAATCACTCAGCATTCCTTTTCTTTGGATAAACTCTTGATGAATTAATTCATTATACGCTACTGTAAATATATTTAAGTCTTCCTCTAATCCCATCAACAATGGCATTTCTTCTTTTCTTATACCTTGATCAACTAACCTAAGAATTGTATCTTGAATAGATGGTAATGTTCCAGTTTTATCACAAAAACAAGTAATTTCTAATGAATAGATAGGGATACCTATTTCAAACACATTTATTAACTCACATGAAGGTAAATATTCCCATCCGATTTTTTTTATTTCATTAATAATTCCCATCGCGTAACACCTCCATCCTACTTTCACTATTAAATCTATTCATATGAATCAATACGTCTTCAAAATAGTTATGTTCTTTTTTAGAAGCCTCTTTCATAAAAAGAGCATTCCCTACAATGATAATCCTAGATTTAGCTCGAGACAACGCAACATTTAATCTTCTTTGCTCACTTAGAAAACCAATTTTTTTATTCATATTGGATCGTACTATACTGTAAAAAACAACATCTACTTCCGACCCTTGAAAAGCATCTACATTCTCTATTACAATTTCTAAATTTTTCCATTCTAAAGAACTAGAAAATATATATTTTTCAAGAATTGCTTTTTGTCCATTATATGCAGAAATAATTCCAACTTTAATTTTTTTATCTGTTGGATTCATTTTTTCTAATATCTTTAATTCTTTTAAAATTATCTGAGCTTCACAGACATTAGAAAATGACTTAGAATTAGTTTCTTGTTGTTGATTATTACTCAGTCGTTCAGTCGAAAGCCACGCAATCGGTTCATCAATCCTGTAATTCGTTACTCTATCAGTAGCTTTAATATCCGTAACGATATCCACATCATCTGTATAAAACACTTTATCAATTAAGTTTGAAATTGCTGGATGCATTCTAAATTGCTTTGATAAAGTAAGAGTTATTTCTGTCTCTTTTGCTAATGTAAATAAATCTTCAAATAAACTTTCAGATAGTGCATTTTTATTTGTATTCTCTAATGTTTTTTCACTAAATTCATTTACTATTGGTGGTAACTGTTTATGATCTCCAACCAAAATCACTTTCTTCCCTTTAGTCATTGGAATCAAAATTTCTGGCACAGTAGACTTAGCTGCCTCATCAATAATTACCCAATCAAAAGATAATGAATCCATAATATTATTAGATGCTATTCCTGTACATGTTGAAGCTATTATAGAAGCCTTATCCAATAATAATTGATCAAAACTTTCTAATGAATCCAAGCTTTTATACCACTTGGCTATACTTTTAGCTGTATCTTTTTGATTAGATTCATTTTTTTCAATTTTTCCATACTCTTTGTAAAAATCTGTCACTTCAAAATCTGAAGCACTCATTCTTTCTAAAATTCCTTCTAATTCTTCGTCTATGTCTAAATGATTACTTTTAATATAGGTAATAGACTTATTTTTTATTGAATCTGTCCATAATTTTGTTTGATTCATAATTTTATTTGATTCCGACTCTTTAGATATTTTATCACTGTTACCAACTCTAACTAGTAAGTCTTTTTCAAAATATTTTTTTAATTTATTAAAAATATGATCAACTGCCACATGAGATTGAGAAGCTAACAAAATTTTAGAGTTTTTTTCTTGTTTTTTTATTTGATAAATCAGTTCATTAATAACTGTAGACTTCCCTGTTCCAGGAGGACCCTGTATCAAAAATATATCCTGTGTTCCTAGAGCTTTCACAACAGCTTCTTTATTTAAATCATCCATTTTATTATTAGCAAAAATAATCTTTTCTGTCGGTTTCTTTACAGATCCAATCGAAGGATCAACAATAATATTCAACAAATTTTTATTTTTTGATTTTCCTAAACTCAAAGTTTCTAAAGCTCTTCTTGCTCTCCTAGTAACATTTAAATTTTCAGAGTAATCTATACCAAACATTCCTGACTTCGAAAAATTTTGGTCATCAAAATCTAGTTCAGGGGAAAAATTCACTCTGTTACCAACTAGTTTCTTTATTTCTCCTACTTTCATTTGTTTTCTTACCTTATCATTATTCATAAATGTAATCTTTTTGCCAATCACTATATCATCTAGATCATCAATTTCATCAATTTCAAAATAGTAATATCCAGTTTCTATGTTCTTTTCTAAGCCTGAATAATACCCTATGTTTTTCTTTTTATGTAAATAAGATTCTTCTTTCTTTATTTTTTCTGTCCATAGTCCAATTAAACGATCTTCATTTTTTTTATTATTTTTCTCCTTCACAAAACTCCTGTATTCATCATCAACTTTTTCCATAAATTTATTTAAAAATACTACGTCTTTCTCTAATACTTTAAAACTAAATAAATCAATGTTGGAATTTATTGGAAAAGCTCTTTTAATTTCATTTTCTTGCTGAGAATAATCTGAAATACTGTTAGCATGTTTCAATACTAAGGCACCTATTTTTTTGTCAAACACGCATCTATACTTTATAAGTCCTGAAATTAAATGATATTCGTTATTTTTAGTTCTATAAATAAAATAATCTGAGCTATTTTTTATATATTGTTGAGCTTCTTCACGTCTAGGAAAATCTAATACACCTAATTTATGTAAACTTTCGACCACTGAATCAGTAACTTTCAAGTGCAATGTCGTATCCTTGTTTTCAATTAATGAAATTTGGTGGTTAATATCATTTATAAAAGTTTCAATAGCTGTAAAGCGTGAACTAATTACTTTATTTGTTGCTTTCAATAGTATTCTTTTTATATCATTATTAACATTCAAATTTTGGATTTGTTCTTCTAATCCATTTTCGGTACTTTTCGGATGTTTTTTTGATAACATGAATAATAAAATACATCCTAAAGAATATATATCGGAATAGCTCGAAACTCTCTCCCTATCCCTCTGTTCTGGTGATGAGTATAAAATATTATGATAATGATTTACTGTCGTTGTTTCTTCAAAAATAAGGCTTCGTATCTTACTAATGCCAAAATCTATTATTTTGATATCTTTATCACCAATACCACTTGTTATTAGAATATTAGATGGTGATAAGTCTCTATGAATAATTTCTAAGTCATGAGCATGATTTACACCTAATAGTACATCTTTGAAAATTCTTAAAGTTGCTAATATTGAATCACTATTTGATTCAATATACTTTTCTAAGGTAACACTTCCACCCAAATTTTCTAAAATAATATAATAAAAACCTTCCTCTTCTCCTGAGTCAAAGATTGTAACAATATTTGGATGATTTAATAAATTTAAAGATTTAATCTCTCTGTTAAATAATTCTGATATTTCATCCATTTCTGGTTGTTTAAAAAGTGCTTTTAACACATAAACTTTTTCGTCCTCGATATTCTGAGTTAAAAAAATTTTAGAATCTATCGACTTAGAAACATGGATTTCTTTCAATATCAAATATTGTCCAGCAACAATTTTGTTTTTTTCTAACGGCATTCTATTACTCCTTTTTCCAACTAGTTTTCTAATGCTAGCAACAATTCTTTTATGCTTTGTAAAACTTTATTTTTCTTCTCAATATTCATCGAATCTAATAATTCATTAACTATCTCCGAATCACTTACACGACTATTAATCAATAAATAGAAAAAATCATCATTAGACATTTGAAGCCCATTAATTATCCTTTCTAAAGTAGGTAAAGTTAAATTAAACCTTCCATTCTCTAATTTGTTTATATATTTAGGGTCTAATCCTGCTAACTCTGAAAGTCTTTCTTGACTTAATCCTTGTTCAACTCTAAGTTTTTTTATCTTTTTTATTACTTCACTATTTAGACCACTCATAAACTCACCTCAATAATTGTATTAACTCAATCGTAGGTTTGTTAAGTATAAATAGTAAGTTGCAAATAAAGATACTTACGTTGAATAAAGTTCACTATGGTGATATAAATGTATTATAGTATAATTTAGGAGGAGTTAACATGTTTACTAAGAAAAAAATATTTGTGTTATTTTTAATGTCTTATTTACTATTTATCGGAGGTTGTTCCCCATCTAACAAACCAAAATCACTTGAAGAGACAATCAAAAACAAAGCTTTTACATTTGAGCTACTTGACACAAATGGCAAGACAATCAATGATAAATTTGGCGTTATTTATTTTTCTTATCATGATAAATATTTTTATAATACCAGCACTAATAGTTTAGAAAAAGCGAAAGAAAAATTTGATGATAAAACCGAAGAAAAGGGTGGTCTATCAGAAAGAGAGGAAAATGTAAGCAAAGATCAAAAATATGTTGTTGCTCAAGATACGATTACATTAAGTAGAGGGATTGGCGCTAATAAAATAGGTGTTAATTTATATAATTTAAAAGTAAATGATGATGGCACGATCACTGGTGACTGGGGTACTTTCATCGCTGAAAGTAGTTCTAGCGGATACATAGATTGCAAGGTAATATTAAAAGAAAAATAACGTTATTTTAGACACCCTCTAACGAGGGTTTTTTCATACTTAAAATAAACAAAAATAACAATTATTTTTAAAATTGTCTAAAAATTATAATTATAATTATAATTATAAAACGTTGAATTAACAACGTTATTAAAATATAATTATCAAAAAAACACTTGAATTAAATAACCTCAAGAAGTATATTTGAATCAAGCGATGGCCATTGCAAAAAAATATATAGGAGAATTACTTATGAAAAAATTATCATCATTTTTAGAATTCAATACTTCAAATTTTTTAAAAGAAAAAGAGTTAGTATTTATTAGCAAAACAGAATGGACTGATTTTGACACAAAAAAATTTTTAGGAATTAAATATAAAGTTCTAATTAAATCAGATTCTACCAAATATGGATTAGATTCAAATAAAAAAGAAATAGTTGGAATCAACAAAGGTGAATCTATCGATGTAAAAGTTGATAAAAATCAAATAGAAGCAGATTTTGAAATGTTTGAACCTGTAAAACTAGTAAACCCAAAAGGTGTAGTGTTTGGTGAATTTAAAAATCAGCTTATTCTAAGTTGTGATTCTATTCAAAAAGAAGAAAGTAATATTCAAAAAAAAGTTGTGATTAACCCAAAGGAGGTAATCTAAATGCTTAGATCTTTATACGATGATAACCCTAACTTAGTTACTGTTCTTGATATTCTGAGTCAGATGAAACAAGAAGCAAAAGAGAATAAAATGTATTTTTCTAATGATGCCATTGTTGATGCATTTCATTTTCTCCTCGATAACTATGGCAACCCTGTCTACATCTCAGAACAAGGAGTATTGTTTTGGAGCATTCTCAACAAAATTGAAAATGTTGAGGATTTAGAGCAAGATTTTGAAAATTAATTAAAGTTAAGTGAAAATCTATGTTGTCTTTTCTATTAGTGAAGAACAAAAAAGAATTTTTTGTGATGATCGTTGAAAAGATAACATAGTTATCACTTTTATTGTTTTAAATTTTCAGAAGCTTCTTTTACTTGATAAGCGTCACACAAGAGAACCATTTTGGAAGGAGAAATTACATTGAAAGACAAACCATTTATTTTTAGAGATACACAGGTTAAAGCCTATAGATACGGAGACACAGTAGAAATGACCACGTCAAATGGTAAGCATAGTAATCCTATCAGAAAACTTAATTCTGATGAATTTTTAGATTTGCGAACTGGAGAAATTAGACTTTATAATAAACAAGCCGTAAATCGAAGTGACAATTTAAAAGCAGTTAAGAGAACCTTTGTAAAACTTCGTAGATTAGTAGGAAACAATTTTTTTGGTGGAAGTACGGAATTATGGGTTACTTTAACTTATCGAGAAAATATGACTAATCCTGAAACTGCTTATGAAGATTTCGGAGCGTTCATGAAAACTTTACGAAGAAAATATCCTAATATTTTATACATTTCGGTCATCGAGCCACAAGCTAGAGGTAGTTGGCACTATCATGTTTTGTTAAAAAATGATGCTCCCATCTTTATTGAAAACGAGTATATCGCAAAAATATGGAAGAAAGGCTTTACTAGGACTAAAAGAATCAAATCTTCTGATAAATTAGGGAATTATTTAACTGCGTACTTAACAAATTTAGATTTCAACGAAATTGACTCAGATTCAGATGAAACAAATAAATCCATTATCAAAGGTGCTAGATTACATCTTTATCCAAAAGGCATAAGAATTTATCGTAAAAGTCGTAAAATCAAACACCCTGAGACAATAACAGCTAAAAAGGATATTGTTCTAAAAAAATATCAAATTGAAAACAAAGAAGCTGATTTTTCTACTAAATCAACTCATAAAATGCCTATTGGAGAAATTACATATATAACAGAATTCTACGACAATATATCTGATTTTGGACAAAAAAAAGATGCCAACGAGCCTGCAAGCTTTGACATCATTTCTTAAAAATTTTACATGTCCATTATCTCATATCAATAAATAATAAGGAAGTGAGATTTTGGTAAATTCAAACATTGTTACTAAAAGAAATCTTGAACAACTAGGATATCTTCCTCACACTGCTTCTACTATCATTAGACAAGCAAAGCAAGTTATAGTACAAAGAGGTTATCCGTTTTACAATAATAAAAGACTTGGTCATGTTCCCAAAAATGTTGTAGAAGAAATAATAGGTGTTTCTCTTGAAGGAGACATTATAAATGGCTAAAACAAAGTATGTTGGAGTTTATTCCGATAAAAATGGTAAATATTTTTATCAAGCAGAACTAGGTTTAGATAAAACTACAGGAAAAAGAATTCAAACAAAATCAAGAAAAGATCAATTTGGTAAACCTTTCTCTTCTGCTCACGAAGCGTATAAAGAGCTTACAAGAATTAAAAATGATTACCTTTTGTCAAATGGGTTTGCTAACTATGACCTAACTTATGATTTATTTATGTCAAATACCTATATTCCTTATTATCGATCTCATGTTGAAAATAGCACATGGGATTCAAGACAACACGGTCTAAATCAAATCAAAGAATGGTTTGGTAATACCAAAATAAGGGATATTAGTGTTACTGACTGCGAAAAATATCGTATGTGGTTATTAAATGATAGTGGCTATTCTCAAGGCTACTCTTCCCTCTTATATGGGATGTTTCGTAAGACGTTAGACTACGCTGTCACTCTACAAATAATAGATATTAATATTTCCAAAAGAACCAAAGCTATTTCAAAAGGAAAGTCTATCACTGCTTACTGGACAAAGGAAGATTTCCAAAGTGTATTATCTAATATTTGTATTGATGACTTTTATGAGCATATGTCGTTCGTTATGCTATGGGTGTACTATATGACAGGTGTCAGGGTTAGTGAGGGTTTAGCATTAACTTGGTCTGATATTGATTTTAAAAAGAAAAAAATGAGAATTCATCATACTTTAGAGATGAAGAATCAGAGTAACTTTCAACGAAAACCTTATACGAAGACTGCAAGTGGTATGAGGATTATTTCTCTTGATGATGATACTGTTACTATTTTAAAGAGATGGCAACAAATCCAAAAAGAGCATAGTGTTCATACATTCATTTTTAGCTACACTGACCTCCCCTTATATCGCTCTACGGTACAAAGAATCATACAGCGATATGCAAAGGTATCTAACGTACCTATCGTTCAAGGTAAAGGACTTAGACATTCACATGTAAGCTATCTTATAAACGAGTTTAACGCTGATATTCTAGTTTGAATTGGCAACACTTTTCTGTACAAAATTTATAAGGTCTCTATTTCATCCA
>CAUQFM010000033.1:0-19478 GCA_963517295.1 uncultured Vagococcus sp. | reverse complement strand
CCACCTTTTTATTAAATTTATCCTAACTCGGTCTTAGGTACGTGTTTTATTTGAATTATTAGTGGTAGTCTTATAATAGAGAAAATTAAATGGTGTTAATTTTTATTTATATAAGGGACACGTGATTTTAAAAATAAGCGATTGAGGTAAGGGAATGGAAAATAAAAGTAAATACCCAGGATTGACCAATTCAGAAGTTGCTAATAGAAAAGCTAGAGGAGAGGCAAATACTTCTGCTCCAACAACAACACGTAATTTTAGACAAATTTTAGCAGAAAATAGTCTAACTTTATTTAATCTTATTAATTTAATTATTGCAGGTTTTATTATATATACAGGAAGTTATAAAAATTTGCTCTTTTTAGGTGTTATTATAACGAATACCTTTATTGGAATTTATCAAGAAATTAGAGCAAAGAAAAACATTGATCAGTTAACTTTATTAAATCAAGCAAAAGCGTTTGTTATCAGAAATTTTGAAAAAATAGAAGTACCTCAAGATGAAGTGGTGAAAGATGATTTAATCATGATTAGACGTGGTCAACAGATTATTGTTGATGGTATTATTATTGAAACAGAAGGAATTGAGTGTGATGAGTCTCAATTAACAGGTGAGTCTGATCCAGTTGAAAAAATGCCGGGTTCTGAAGTCTTTTCAGGAAGTTTCGTGGTCAGTGGTAACGCTGTTATGCAAGCCACAAAAGTCGGCGAGGAAAGCTATACGTACCAATTAACAATGGAAGCTAAACAAACCAAAGGAATTTATAGTGAACTTATCATCATGATGAAAAAATTAATTCGTATTTTGACATTTGTGATTATACCAGTAGGTGCTATTTTGATGACAACAAGTATTGCTAGTGGGGTTCATATAGATAAAGCAATTTTAGGAAGCACAGCGGCAATGATTGGCATGATCCCAGAAGGGTTGGTTTTACTAACGTCCGTTGCTTTAGCTGTAGGTGTGGTGAAGTTGAGTAAAAAGAATGTTTTAGTTCAAACGATGGGATCTATTGAAACTTTAGCTAGAGTAGATGTATTATGTCTAGATAAAACAGGAACATTAACAAGTGGTAATTTAAAAGTAATTGAAAGCGAACCATTCCCTAACAGTCACTTAGATTTATTTTCATTTGAAGAATTAGTTGGTTCAATGATTCATGGGTTAGATGAAGATAACGCAACAGGACAAGCTCTGTTAACCTTTTTTAGTAAAAAATCAGATCAATTAAAAACATCAAAACAAATTGCTTTTTCATCTGCTAGAAAATGGAGTGCTATCTCATTTGAAAACGAAGGAACTTACTATATGGGAGCTCCTGAATATTTATTCCAAGAATTCGAAGCAAATCAAGTTGAAAAAATGAAAGAAGCAATGTCTGAAGGTTTAAGAATTATTGCAGTTGCTAAGAGTAGCGAGCAGATTACAGGGACTCAATTACCGGATGATTTAACTCTCTTAGGTTTTATTTATTTAGAAGATGAAATCAGACCAGAGGCACCACAAACGCTTCAGTACTTTAAAGATCAAGAAGTAGATATCTGTATTATTTCAGGTGACCATCCAGAAACAGTGTCTCAAATTGCAAAGCGTGCGGGTGTTTCTAATCCTAATAAAAAAATAGATATGAGCCAAGTTGATGACAGTGATATTCCTGAGTTAATTAAAGAATATCGGATTTTTGGCCGTGTCTCACCAGAGCAAAAGCGTTTGTTAGTTGACGCACTTCAAGCAGAAGATCATGTTGTTGGAATGACGGGTGATGGTGTGAATGATATTTTAGCTCTTAAAAAAGCTGATTGTAGTATTGTTATGTCGAATGGTAGTGATGCAGCCAAGGGTATTGCGGATTTTGTATTACTAGATTCTAATTTTGATTCAATGGTTGGCGTTGTATTAGAAGGTCGAAAAGTTATTAATAATATCCAAAGAGTAGCCTCGCTTTATTTAACTAAAACTGTCTATTCGATGGTTTTAGCTGTATTATTTATTTTTTTAGCATCGACTTATCCTTTTCAGCCAATTCAGCTGAGTCCGATTAGCTCATTAACAGTTGGGATTCCGTCATTTTTCTTAGCGTTACGACCAAACACAGCACCAATTAAGGGGAAATTCTTAAAAAATGTCTTTGAACCAGCGTTGGCAAGTGGTTTTAGTGTGGTTGTTTTTTCACTAGCTATTGAATTTATTGGAAATGGATTAAATTGGAGTTACGATGAAAAATCAACAGTCACTGTTTGGTTAACAGGTTTGGTCTGCTTTATTGCCTTATATTTTATTGCCAAACCAATTACATGGAGAATAATGACCTTAATTGCAACATTAGCAACGGTCTTTTTAATCATTTTTATTTTCTTTGAGACTATTTTTTCATTGGTTAATATCTTTGATTTCCGCTTAATGATTGTTTATGTACCTCTAATGATTGCAGCACCCTTTGTTTTTTATGGATTAAAAAATATTTTTCATTACTTACTTAATTTAGAGTTTAAGAAAAAGAGTAAAGTAAGTTAGACAGTAAAAAAAGGTTCTCAACCAAATACGTTTGGATGAGAACCTTTTTTTGATAAGATACTTAGTCTCTAAATAACGTAAAACCTTTTCCATAAACTTCATTAGCACTTGAAATAACCATAAATGCTTCCGGATCAATTTCTAAGACTGCTTGTTTAATTTTTGTATAATCATTGTCTCTAATAACCGTCATAATCATTTTTTTCTGATCTAAGCGATGACCGCCTTCAACAGGTAGATACGTTATACCTGTCTGTTGTTGATGAAGGAGAGCTTCACGAATTTCTTCATACTTAGGTGAGATGATAAAAAGATTTTTTGATAAATCAGGTCCAACTTGAACCATATCAATCACGCGAGCAGTTAAATATAAAGCAATCATAGCGTATAAAACACGTTGAATATCAAAAACAAAAAGAGCACTTAAAATAACTAACCCATCACAAAAACCAGTTAATAAACCAAGTTTTAATTGTGTATATTTTTGAATGATTTTAGCGATTAAAGTAGTCCCACCAGTAGAGCCGTTTCCTAAAAAGACAAGACCAACACCTATCCCGATAGTTACCCCACCAAAAATTGAGGCTAAGATTGGGTCTGTTGTAGCTGGACCTATATCATGTAGTAAGGAAACAAATAAAGGAACTAGCAAACTTCCTAGAACACTTTTCATGAAAATCTCTTTACCTAAAATGAAATAACAAAGGAAGAGTAGGACAATATTAACAGAGTAAAGGACAAGACTTGGAGACCAATGAAAGGTTTCGAAAAGAATAATCGTTAGTCCATTAATACCTCCAGAAACAATTTTATTTGGAAATAAGAAAGCATTAAACCCTAAAGAAACAACAAATGAACCGACAGTAATTAAGAAAATTTCAACAATTTTTTTACCAAATAAATTATTTAATTTTTGTATTATCATGATAAATTCCTCCCCAAGAAGTCATGTTAACGCATTTAAGTAGACTTATCAACCAATGAAAACTATTTTTTGAAAAATTTCATGTTTGACGTACATTTTTTAGTATGTTATATTTCATTTAATAAAGTTAAGGGTGAGCAAAATGGTCTTGATTAGACGAATTTGCTCTGAACATTAGAAATAGATGAAGCATATGTTCAGAGCGTAAGAAAAATTTCTTCATCACTATTGAGAATAAGTAGCTAAAAAAGACTGAAAACAACAGTCTTATTTGTTGGTACTTTTATTCTAGTAGTGATTGTGGGGAGGGCGACTTGAAAATGTTTCCGTCGTCTTCTCTATTTTTGTCTAGGATAGAAGTAGGGAGATTAACCATAAAATTTCGGTTAGTCTCTTTTAATTTGCAGAAAGAAGGAAAATAAAATGAGTATATTAACAATTACAAATTTAGATTATGAATTACCAGATAAAGGGTTATATAAAGATAGTAATTTAAGAGTAAATAAAGGAGAACATCTTGGTTTAACCGGTAAAAATGGTGCTGGTAAATCCACGTTATTAAAAATGATTCAAGGTGAAATTTTACCAGATGGTGGTCAGATTATTTGGCAAAATAACTTACGTATCTCATACTTAGAGCAACAACTAACTTATGATGAGGGAGATACTATTTTTGATTATTTAAAGCGGGCTTTTAAATATTTGTATGAAGTCAATGACAAGATTCAAGCATTATATATGACTTATGCCGAGACTTATGATGATAGTTTATTAGAAGAAATCGGTCAGTATCAAGATACATTAGAAAATAATGACTTCTATAACATTGAAACAGAAATCGAACGTGTTGCTACAGGTCTTGGTATTAATGCTTTAGGTTTAGATCGAGAAGTAGAGGCTTTAAGTGGTGGTCAACGATCAAAAGTTTCGCTTGCTAAACTATTATTAGAAAAAGCAGATGTCTTCCTATTAGATGAACCAACTAACTATTTGGACACAGAACATATTGATTGGTTGTCAGACTACTTAAATAATTTAGAAGATACGTACATTGTAATTTCCCATGATCGTGAATTCTTGAATCGAGTAACGAACTGTGTTTGTGATATTGAGTTCCAAACTTTAACTAAGTACATGGGAAATTTTGATGCAGCGATGATGCAAAAAGAAGCTCAACAAGAACATTTACACAGAGAATTTGAAAAACAACAAAAAGAAATTGATAAGTTAGAAACTTATATAAGAAAATATAAAGCTGGAAGTCGTTCAACAATGGCTAAAAGTCGTGAGAAACAATTAAACAGAATGGATCGTCTAACACCATTAGTTTCACCGAAACCTGGTCATTTTCATTTTCCTTATACAGCTTCTCATGGAAACCTAGTTGTAGAAGTGAAACGTTTAGAAATTGGTTACAATAAAAAGGCTTTGTTGCCACCAATTAATTTATTAGTCCAAAATGGAGAAAAAATCGCAATCAACGGTTTTAACGGAATTGGTAAGTCAACGCTATTAAAAACATTAATTGGTGAATTACAAGCAATTAATGGGGAGATTGAGTTATCAAGAGAAGCCAAAATTAGTTATTTTTCACAAGATTTAGTTTGGTCTAATCCACATCAATCAGCTTTTGATTGGATTAAAGAACAATTTCCAAAACTTAACAATAAAGAAGTTCGTCGTTACTTATCTCGTAGTGGGATTATTGATGATAATGTGACGAAAGCATTGGATCAATTAAGTGGTGGAGAGCAAACCAAAGTTAAGTTATGTGGTATAACCCTTAAAAAAAGTAACTTCTTAATTTTAGATGAACCAACTAACCATTTAGATCAAGGGACAAAAGATGGCTTGAAGCGTGCTTTAAAAGATTATGAAGGAACATTGATTGTTGTTTCTCATGAACCTGAATTTTATAATGGTTTGGTAGATAAAGAGTTTGATGTAGAAAGTAATACACTAAAACATGTATAGAAAAATATAGGAACTGCGGCATAAGTATTAAAACTTATGTCATAGTTCCTTATTTATACTTTATGACAAAATCGTAAGATGGTTGTAAGGTCATTCACTCGAAAAGCAATCAAATACAGGATATTATATAATTAGCTTTTAAAAAGGAGTGGGGAAATGAACCAACAAAAATTTGGTATCACAGGAACACAGTTAAAATTTATTGGTATAGTGTTAATGGTATTTGATCATATTCATCAAATGTTTAACTATGCAGGTGTTCCCACATGGTTCAGCATGCTAGGTAGACTAGTTCTTCCTATTTTTTTATTCATGGCAGCAGAAGGTTTTCATTACACAAAAGACCGTAAAAAATACATGTTGCGGTTACTGATTGGTTTTTGGATGATGAATATTTTAACCTTTATCATCTCTCGAGTACTTCCAATGGAAAATGTGGCATTAATTAATAATGTCTTTGGCACCATGTTACTTGCAACAATGATGATGTCAATGAATGATAGCCTGAAAGAAAAAAAATATTTAAACGCGTCACTAATGATTATTTTACCAGCTATTCCCACTATTTTATTTTTAGTATTGTTCAATACAAACCCTTTGTTAGCAGCTTATAGTTCTATGCTATTTCCATCTTTTATAACTGTTGAAGGAGGATTCTTAGTAGTTATTCTAGGAGCTATTTTATATTTGTATAGAGAGAAACGTTTTGTGCAATATGTAGCTATTTTATTGGTTGGATTGATATCAACAGGGTTTAATTTCACTCATTTATTCTCAGATAATTATCAATGGATGATGGTTTTTTCCATTTTTTTAATCGCTCTTTATAATGGTCAAAGAGGAAAAGGAAGTAAGTATTTCTTTTATATTTTCTATCCAGCTCATATTTATGTTCTGTATATCTTGTCTTATTTGTATACTAACTTTTTTAATTAATTCAGATAGAATATCAGTAATAATAAACAAAATATATCGAAAAGATGGTGATAAATCTAAATCACCATCTTTTTTTTGATTTTAATAGTGTGTCCTATTGAAATTATATAATACGTATTATATAATGTTTTTAGATTCAATAAAACGTTTGGAGGATTATTAATGACAAAAAATGTGTACTGTTTCAGTGAAGGAAATGCAGAAATGAAAGGGCTTTTAGGTGGAAAAGGGGCTAATTTAGCCGAAATGACACGTTTAGGTCTACCAGTTCCAGATGGTTTTACGATTACAACAAAAGCATGTATGAGTTATTTGAATAATAATCGTGATTTTACTGTAGAGCTACAAGAAGAAATTCAAAAAAATATCAAAGCGCTAGAAGCTCGATCTGGTAAATATTTGAGTGATCCTCAAAACATGATGCTATTGTCTGTTAGAAGTGGTTCTAAATTTTCTATGCCAGGAATGATGGATACTGTTCTTAACTTAGGACTTAACGATGAAAATGTGGCATATTTAGCTGAAGTAACGAAAGATGAATCCTTCGCTTATGACTGTTATCGCCGTTTGCTTCAGATGTTTGGGGATGTGGTTTATGGGATTGATAGTTCACATTTTGAAAATTATTTAGAGTTTTATAAAAGAAAAAATCGAGTGAAGCTAGATTCTGAATTAACAGCATCTCAATTAAAAGAAATTGTTCATGAATATAAACGGATTTATTTAGAAATTAAGAAGAAAGCTTTTCCACAAAATCCTCAAGAACAACTGTTAGCAGCTGTAGAAGCAGTTTTTAGTTCTTGGAATAATGAACGCGCCAATATTTACCGAAAACTCCATCATATCGCAGATGATTTAGGAACAGCTGTAAACATTCAGTTAATGGTTTTTGGAAATAGTGGCAAAGAAAGTGGGACTGGAGTTGCTTTTACAAGAAATCCTTCGACAGGAGAAAATAAATTATTTGGTGAATATCTAATCAATGCCCAAGGAGAAGATGTGGTTGCTGGTATTAGAACGCCTTCGCCAATTTCAGAGTTAAAAACAACCATGCCTGAAATCTATAATCAATTTTTTGAGATGTCAGAAGTTTTAGAAAAACATTATCGAGATATGCAAGATATTGAATTTACGATTGAAAACAAGAAACTTTATTTATTACAAACGCGAAACGGCAAAAGGACAGCACATGCTGCTTTTAAAATCGCTGTTGATTTAGTGGCAGAAGGTTTAAATACTAAAGAAGAGGCGATTCTTAGCTTAGATCCTCATTCTGTTAATCAACTTCTTCACCCAGTTTTTGTGGCAGAAGGCTTAAAAAAAGCTGAACTTATCTCGACAGTTGGTTTGCCAGCTAGTCCCGGTTCTGCAACAGGAAGAATTTGTTTTGATGCGGTATCAGCTAAAGAGTGGACTGATCGAGGCGAAAAAGTTGTACTTGTGAGACAAGAAACATCTCCAGAAGATATTGGAGGCATGATTGTAAGTGAAGCCATTGTAACGAGTAGAGGAGGAATGACTTCTCATGCAGCAGTTGTAGCTCGTGGTATGGGAACTTGCTGTGTGGCAGGTTGTAGTGAACTTGAAATTGATGAGTTTCTAAAAATAGTTAAATATCCTAAAGGAATCTTGAATGAAGGAGATATTATTTCAGTTGATGGGACGAATGGTGATCTTTATATTGGTGAAGTAGCACTTGAATTATCAGAAAAGAATGCTGATTTTGAAACAATTATGTCTTGGGCAAAAGAATTTTCAAGATTAGACGTTCGCATGAATGCTGAAACAAAAGCTGATATTAAAACAGGAATGGCATTTAATGCTAGTGGTATTGGTTTAGTTAGAACAGAGCATATGTTTTTTGCACCAGAAAGATTGATCGAAATGCGTCGTTTTATTCTAGCTGAAAATCAGGAGACAAGGAATAAAGCGTTACAAACTATTTTAGCGTACCAAATTGAAGATTTTAAAGGTATTTTTGAAACCATTGCAGGTCATTCAACAGTGATTCGTTTACTTGATCCACCACTTCATGAATTTGTGCCATCAAAGGAAAATGAGTTGAAAAAAATAGCCCATGATATGGATGTGAATTATCCTCATCTACAACAACGTGTGAATGAGCTGCATGAGATTAATCCGATGTTAGGCCATCGTGGGTGTCGATTAGCAGTGACATATCCGGAATTATACATCATGCAAGCAGAGGCGATTATTAGAAGTGTGATTTCACTAAAACAAGAAAAGAACGTCGACGTAGCGCCAGAAATTATGATACCATTAGTGGGCATGGATGGTGAGTTAAGTTTATTAAAAGAAAAAATAGAAGAGCATATTAAACATATTATAGAGACTGAAAAATGTGATGTTTCTTTTACGATTGGGACAATGATTGAATTGCCAAGAGCTTGTTTAATAGCAGATGATTTAGCTAAAGAGGCTGACTTCTTTAGTTTTGGAACAAATGATTTAACACAAATGACCTTTGGCTTTTCTAGAGATGATGCGGCTAAATATATTAATCAATATTTAGCAGAAGGTATTTTACCAGTTGATCCATTCCAAACATTAGATGAGAGCGGCGTGGGTGAATTAATAAAAATCGCGGTTGAAAAAACAAGACAAGTTAAACCTAAGATGAAAATTGGTGTTTGTGGAGAACTTGGTGGAGATCCAAAGTCGATTGAGTTTTTTGATCAGCTAGGTTTAGATTATGTCTCATGCTCACCATACAGAGTGCCTGTTGCCTACCTTGCAGCAGCTCAAAGCGGCATTAGAATGAAAAAATAAGTATAAAATGAGGGTCTTATATGGAATTAAGTGAGCGCCAAAAAGCGATAATAGATATTGTAAAAATGAATGAACCAATTAGTGGAGACAAGATTGCAGAACATCTAGGCTTGACTAAACCGACGTTAAGAAGTGACTTAGCTGTTTTAACGATGACAGGAATCTTAGATGCTAGACCAAAAGTAGGTTATATTTATTCTGGTTTATCTTTTGAACCCTTACTACATGAACAACTATTTGAAAAAAAAGTAGCTGATTTAATGACATCAAGTATTATTGTTTTTCCAAAAACGAGTATTTTAGATGCTACGACCTCACTTTTTATGTATGACAGTGGCTCATTGTACGTAACTCAAGAGGAGACAGGGGATTTAGTAGGGCTTGTATCACGAAAAGATTTACTTAGAAGTTTAATTAATAACCAAGACAATAGTTTGTCAATCGCAGTGATCATGACAAGAATGCCTAATATAATTGTAGCGTATCCAGAGATGACTATCTTAGAAGCAGGACGTTTATTAACGCAACATGAGGTGGATTCATTGCCAGTTGTGGAAAATAAAAATTCTAAAAAAGTAATTGGGAAGATATCTAAAACAAGAATTATGCAACATTTTATTAAGATGGGGAGCGAATAAATTTTATGAATACATTAAGAGAACGTCATTATCGTCAGGTTAGACTATTTGTTATTTCTGATTCGATTGGAGAAACAGCGCAACGCGTGATTAATGCAGTTTTAGCCCAATTTCCAGATTTAAATAATTATGAAATTAAAAAATTTCCATTTGTGGATTCAGAAGAAGTTTTAACGAATATTTTGGCAGATGCTTTAAAAGAAAAAGCAGTGGTTGTGACAACTTTGGTTAATAATGAGTTAAATACCCTATGTTCTGATTTTTCAAAAAGAACTGGCTTAGAATACATTGATTATATGTCACCTTTAGTGAATATCATTTCGGAAAGAACACAGATGACACCAACATTTAAAAGTGGTTCTCTCTACCAACTGGATGAAGAATATTTTAACCGCGTAGAGGCAATTGAATTTTCAGTAAGATATGATGACGGGAAAGACCCAAAAGGCTTTGCCAAATCAGACTTTGTTATTTTAGGTATTTCGAGAACATCAAAAACGCCTTTAAGTATGTATTTGGCTAATCGCTCGTTTAAAGTATCAAACTTACCTTTAATACCTGAAGTACCAATATCTAAAGAGTTATTCCAAATTGATTCTAAGAAAATAATTGGTTTGACTGCGGATGCTGAATACATCAAAAAAGTACGACAATCACGTTTAGTGTCATTAGGTTTAACAGGAAGTTCTTCTTATGTTTCTCTTGAAAGGATACAGGAAGAATTAACCTTTTCACAAAATTTATATCAAAAAATTGGAGCAACGATTATTAATGTTGAGAATAAATCAATTGAAGAATCAGCTCAACTAATTGAAGAGTATGGTAGAACAATTAATTAATTTAAAAGAGTGGTACAAAGCAAATTAAATGACATTGCTTTTGTACCACTTTGATTTTAGTTCGGGTTCAAAAGGCAACTCCTACGGCAACTTCACAAATACTAATCAATCCTAAAAACATGGATTTATTAGTATTTCCTCCAGTTGCTTGGAGTAAAGCGCCTTTTTCACCACTCTAATTTTTATGTCGTTTTATTTTTTTAGTCCAAAAACCACCTGAAATATATTTAGGTTCATGGGAGATAATAAAAGCTCGATCGTCTAATTCTTTAATTAACTTGTATAAATTTCGTTCATGTTTACGAGGAGATAGTATTTCTAAAACGAGTCGTTGTCCATCTTTTCCTTCACCGTAGTATTTAGTTACTCCGTAGCCGTTATCCCTTAATTCAGCGGTAAAAGTTGGCTTCAAACCATCATCTGGAACAATAACTGTAGCCATGATGTAACCAAGTGCAAGGTAATCTTCAATTCGAATACCAACACTAATTCCAACACCATAACCTAGAGCGTAAACAAAAATATTAATTGGACTATCAATATGATTTAGTACTAAAGATAAGCCAACAATGTAAATGGTGATTTCAATCATACTGACCAGTGGAGCAATAATTCGATAACCTTTCATGGTTAACATAAATCGAATGGTATTAAGAGTAATATAACAAAAATTCACCAAAAAAATTTTAATTAAAATGGACCAATCCACAATAAAACCTCCTATTAATAATTAATACCATTATGCTATCATAAAACAAAAATTTGTAAATAAATTTGAAGTGAAATACTGATTAAAATATGATAAGTATGTTAAAATAAATAATGTAAACGATTAACAATAAAAAATGTCTAGGAGTGATCTCATGTTATTTTCAAATAAAGAGAGAGTTGAACATTTAGAAGAAATGTCGCAAAAAGAATTAGATGTTTTAGTCATTGGTGGCGGTATTACCGGTGCTGGTATCATATTAGATGGTGTTGGCCGTGGCTTAAATGTCGGATTAGTTGAAATGAGAGACTTCTCTTCAGGTACATCAAGCCGTTCTACTAAGTTGGTACATGGTGGCTTAAGATATTTAGCACAATTTGACGTTAAAACGGTTGCCGAAGTAGGTCAAGAACGTGCCGTTGTTTATGAAAATGCCCCTCATGTTACAACACCTTTAAAAATGGTATTACCATTCTATGACAAAGGGACATTTGGTTCTTTCTCCACATCGATTGGTTTAGATATTTATGATCGTCTAGCTAGGGTTAAAAAAGATGAACGTAAATTTATGTTAGATAAAAAAGAATCGCTAAAAAGAGAACCATTCTTAAAAGAAAAAGGCTTAAAAGGAACAGGGGTTTACGTAGAATATCGAACAGATGATAGCCGTTTAACTCTTGAAACAATTAAAAAAGCCAATGAAATGGGTGGCTTAATTGCTAACTATGCTAAGGTCGTTAAATTACTTTACAGTAACACGACAGGCAAAATCGTTGGAGTAACTGTTCTTGATACGATTAATCAAAAAGAATACCCAATCTATGCAAAACGTGTGATTAACGCAGCTGGTCCTTGGGTAGATAAAATCCGTGAAATGGATAACTCTAAAAAAGGTAAATTCTTACACTTAACTAAGGGAGTCCATGTTGTTGTGGATAATAAAAAATTCCCAATCACTAATTCAATTTACTTTGATACACCTTACGGAGATGGTCGTATGATGTTTGCGATTCCTCGTGAAGAAAAAGTTTATATTGGTACAACGGATACTTTCTATGAAAAAAATCCTGCTGAACCTGAAATAAAACGGGAAGATGTTGTCTATATTATTGAAGGTGTTAATCAAATGTTTGATATTGAACCTCTGAAAATAGAAGATGTTGAATCTGCCTGGGCGGGTGTTCGTCCTTTAATTCATGAAGACGGAAAAGATCCTTCTGAAATTTCAAGAAGAGATGAAATTTTTGTTTCTGATCGTGGACTTTATTCAATCGCTGGTGGTAAATTAACAGGTTATCGAAAAATGGCAGAAGAAATTGTTGATAAAGTCTTGAAAGATATGGAAAAATCTTATGAAGCAGTTTATGTTTCTTGTCAAACTAAAAACCAAGTTCTTTCAGGTGGTGAAGTTGGCGGAGGACAAGGCTTTGAAGAATTTGTTTTAGATGGGATTCGGATTGGTAAGGATAACTATAATCTATCAGAAGAAGAAGCGTCACAATTAACACACCGTTATGGTGGTAACGTATTGAAAGTCTATCAATATTTGATGGAAGATAATAATACTTCGTTAGATAATGTAACTTACGCGATGTTACGCTATGGTTTAGAAGAAGAAATGGTAATCCATCCAATTGATTTCTTATTAAGAAGAAGTAGCAGTATGCTCTTTAATATTGAAAAATGTCTAAGTGTCAAAGATGAAGTAATTAATTATATGGCAGCATATTATAATTGGGATGCTGAAAGACTTGAAGGCATTAAAGAAGAAGTTGAAGTAGAAATAAATCAACACACAGTTTATGCAATCTAGGATTAAGCCCAAGTAAAAAAGACTGAAACATAGAAAGTTTATGTTTCAGTCTTTTTGTATAGTAAATTCTTTATATTCCAGCAGCTTTTTTTGTTAAAAAATTAAGACTTAGTTGATTAATTTGTGTGGGTTTTAGCTTTGGAACTGAATGCCCACAATTTTTGATAACTTTTAAAGTAGCGTTTGGAACATTTTTAACAAAATTCCGCATTTTTTCAGGTTTCACAATGTCGTGATCTCCCATAATGAATAAAGAAGGGATTTTTAATTTCCTTGTTTGTTCAGGTAAAATAGGTAAATCTTTTCTTGCTAGTTGGAAAACTCTTGATTTTTTAGGAGAACGAAAAATATTTTTAGCCATCCAATATAATTTGTTAGACATGAAACGTTGATAAGGAATCATTTGGTCAAATGTAATATTAGGTGAAACTAGTATTAATTTACTTACATATTCTTGGTTATATGTCGCAAAAGTTAAGGCAATGTTCGCCCCATCACTAAAGCCAAAAAAGGCTGTTTTTTTAATCTTTTCATTTTTTAGAATCATCTTAATATCAGCCATGATTTGTTCAAATGTTAGTTTATTGGTTGTATTTTTAGAAAGACCATGATCTCTAGTATCCATTAAAATAAGTTGATAACGGTCTTTGAAATAGTCAATTTGACGTTTGAAATATTGATGACTCCCACTGTTTCCATGAATAAAAAAGAGTGGTTCGCCATGCCCGATTGTTCGGTAAAAGATGGGTGAACCATCTTTAGCAGAAATTATTTTTTCCATAATCAAAGTCACTTCTTTCTAGAATTAGAATTTTAGTTCATAAATTTTAGAAGGTCTGCCAACACCTGTTGGTTTTTCGCCAATTTCTTTAAAATAAGGAAGTAGAGATTTTTTGAAATTAGAATGATCAATTTCTCTAAAATCTAAGCCTAAGAATTTAGCGTAAACTTTCCTTGCTTCTGTAATTGTAAACTCATTTCCCAAAACACGCAAGACTTGAGGCTCGTGATACATTTTATTACAAACACGATTAAAAGCCTTGATAATAATTTGAGAATGGTCAAAGGCTAGACTTTCTTTTCCTAAAGATTCACCAGTCTGCGTATTAAGGATAATTTCAGCATCCTCTTCGTTTCTTAAAAAGAGTAGGTTATCTTGCCTCTCAAGTGAGAACCAAGTGGCATCAGAGGCTTGATCACCTGCTTTTAGTGGTTCTTCACCAATGAATGCTAAGTAACTAACAGTGATTACCCAACCACGTGGATCACGATCAGGTGTGCTGAAAGTATGTAGCTGTTCCACATGACTGTGCGTAATTGAGACGTTGGTTTCTTCTTTTGTTTCTCTGATACAACTATCAGAAGTTGCTTCACCGTTCTTTACAAATCCTCCTGGAAGCGCCCAAGAGTTTTGGAAGGGGTGAGTGTTTCTTTTAATTAGTAAGACTTTAAAATCATCATTTTCTTTATTATAGCAGAAAATAACCATGTCAACTGTGACAGATGGCATGTCTTGAGTTGGAAAATGTTGTGTTTTGTACCAGTCTAAAAATTCAGTTTCAGAGACTTGGGTTTCAAAATAATGTTGTTCTTCAGTTTTTTGTTTAGATGAAGACATATAGGACTTCCTTTCTTCATGGCAGATATCTTTACCACTATTATTTTAACAAATAAATCCTATGAATCAAGCAAATATCACTTGAAATGTTAAAAGTAATTTGTTAACATGTAATTAATTTAAAGAGAGGAATAGGTAATTAAGACTATGTGGAATTCATTCGCTAACTAATTTTTTAATAAATTTAAAAATTACAGTGGATGAGTGTGTCTATTTATCTATATACTAACAAGTTAATATAGAAAAATACCCAAAATATGTGTATTTTTCTATGAATTTTTTATGTATATTTAAAGACATCATCCATTCGTAAAGTGAAAGGATGATGTCTTTATGTCTATAAAGATAAAAAATTTAAAAAAATATATTGGAGAACGTTTATTAATTGATTTACCAGAACTAACTATTAATGAAGAAGCACGAGTGGGAATTGTCGGTGAAAATGGTAGTGGTAAGACAACACTACTTAATTTAATCGCTAGGAAAGAAGAGATAGATGAAGGTCAAATTATTCATTCAGACAATGTTTCGATGATTGGTCAATTTTTAGAAGCAGATGATACTAGAAGTGGTGGTGAACAAACCAAGGAAAAAATCAGAAAAGCCGTTCAACATACAGCTGATATTTTACTGGCTGATGAGCCAACAAATCATCTAGATCAAAAAGGTCGTGAGTATTTAATTAAGGAATTGAAATATTTTAAGGGGTGTTTATTAATAGTTTCTCACGATCGTGATTTTTTAAATCAAATGTGTGAAGAAATACTTGAAATTGATGGAGGCATTGTTCGTCATTATAGTGGTAATTATGATGATTATCTCTATCAAAAAGAAATAGAAGAAAAAGAATACCAAAAAAAATATCAAAACTATGTTAAAGAAAAAGAGCGATTAACTGATTCAATGCAAGAGTTACATGATAAAAGTGCAGGAATAAAAAAAGCACCTAAAAGAATGGGTAACTCAGAAGCACGTCTCCACAAGAGAGGCAAAGGACAAGCTGCTAAAAAAGCATTATCTAAGCAAGCTCTAACGATTGAAACGAGATTAGAAAAGCTAGAAGTGGTGAATAAACCATGGAAGAAAAAAGAATTATCTTTACCTTTTTCTGAAGGTCAAAAAATCTATAAAAAAATAGTGATTGATGCTGAAAAATTTGATTTAAAAATTGAAGGTAAACAGTTATTGAGTCAATCAGATTTTAGAATTAAAACAGGTGAAAAAACAGCTTTGATTGGTCCGAATGGAAGTGGAAAAACAACACTATTGAAAGCTATTTTAGCTTATGATGAATCACTAAAAATAGCTAAAAAAGCTGATTTCTCTTATTTTAGTCAAAGTTTAAATCAACTAGAAGATGATAAAAGCATGCTTGATAATGTTCAAGTAACATCAAATTACGAGGTGCAAGTAGCAAGAGATTTATTAGCTCATCTTTTGTTTAGAGGAACAACGATTAATAAAAAAGTTGCCGTGCTAAGCGGTGGTGAGCGAACAAAAGTAGCAATTGCTAAGATGATATTAGGAAAAAGTAATGTGTTAATCCTAGACGAGCCTACCAATCACTTGGATATAAAATCTTTAAAAGTATTAGAAGAAGCGCTGAAAGCTTATCGAGGAACTATTATTTTTGTCAGTCATGATAGGTATTTTGTTAATAGAGTGGCAGATACAGTTTTAGAAATAAAAAACAGAAAAATAATTGATATAAAAGAAGTTGAAAAAATCCCAAAACAAAATTCTACAGGGGATCAAAAAATGGTTTTAGAAATGCGTAAAACAAGTTTATTATCACAACTAGCAATTGAGAAAAATGATGAGTTGAAAGATAAATTAGATCAAGAGTTATTAGAAATAATGAAGCAATTAAAACTGAATTAATGAGTAGAGGCTGACAAAAAAGTGTTAGTCTCTTTTTTATCTTGTAAGATCTTCTACTTTACTTTTTATAGGGTAGGGGGTATATTGTAATTATTAAAACTATGGAGGTTTATTATGTTTTTATTTAAAAAAGTACCAACTATTTCGATGGAACAATTAGAAAATAAAATGACACAACCGATTGAATTAATAGATGTTAGAAGTCAAATAGAGTATGAAGGTGGTCATATTGCTAAAGCAAAAAATGTACCTTTGGATCGGATCAAATCATACAAAGGAAAGATAGATAAACCGGTGTATATTATTTGTCAATCAGGTGCAAGAAGCAAACAAGCGACAGATTATTTAATTAAAGCTGGCTATGATGCGTTTAATGTTCAGGGTGGAATGAATCAGTGGAAAAAATCAGTGAAGGTAGGTAAATAAATGAATCGAACAATTATTGTAGGTGGTGTGGCAGGTGGAATGTCTTGTGCCACTCGTTTAAGAAGATTAGATGAAAACAGAGAAATTATTATCATGGAAAAAGGCCCAGATGTTTCATTTGCGAACTGTGGATTGCCCTACTACGTATCCGGTGAAATTGAAGATCGAAGTAAATTACTAGTTCAAACGCCTCAATCTTTAAAAGCTCGATTTAATTTAGATGTTCGAGTTAATTCAGAAGTAGTGGCAATTGATTCAACTAGTAAAAAAATTATGGTTAAGACAGATACTGATACGTACGAATTAAGTTATGATCAATTAGTTTTATCTCCTGGAGCGAAACCTTTTATACCACCATTGGTAGGAATAGAAACTGCTGAAAATATCTTCACGTTGAGAAATGTGCCTGATGTAGACAGAATCGTATCAGCTATTGATCAATCAATGCCTAAAAAAGCAGTTGTGATTGGAGCTGGATTTATTGGTCTTGAAATGGCAGAGAGTTTAGCTAAACAAGGAATTGAAGTCACCATTATTGAGATGGCGCCACACGTTTTGCCAACGGTGGATTCAGAGATGGCAGCATTTGCTTACCAAGAGTTAGTTAGAAACGGTTTATCTGTTTTACCAAGTACAAGTGTGGTTGCGATTGAGAACAAGGGGAAAACTCTTATTTTAGATAATGGTAAAAAAATAGAAACGGAGTTAATTATTCTATCGGTAGGTGTTCGTCCAGAAAATAGTTTGGCTGAATCAGCAGGAATTGAACTAGGAATGCGTGGTGGCATTTTAGTAGATGACTCTTATGAAACATCTGTTAAAGATATTTATGCTGTGGGAGATGCGATTATCGTGAAGCATCAAATCACAGGTGAAGACACAATGATCGCACTCGCATCTCCTGCTAATAGGCAAGGTAGACAAGTAGCTGATATCTTGGCAGGAATGAACCGTAAAAATAAGGGGAGTTTGGGAACTGCTATCGTGAGAATTTTTGATCAATCTGTTGCTTCAACTGGATTAACTGAGGGACACTTAAAAGCGCTGGACTATGAATTTAAGGTCGTTCATGTAGAAGGTAAAAATCATGCTGGTTATTATCCGAATGCGAGTATGATCTTTCTTAAGTTACTTTTCCATCCTAAAACAGGTGAAATCTACGGAGCTCAAGCGGTTGGTAAAGATGGCGTAGACAAACGAATTGATATATTAGCAACAGCTATTAAAGCTGGATTAACAGTAGAAGATTTACCAGAGTTGGAGTTCACGTATGCGCCACCTTTTGGATCAGCAAAAGATATCGTTAATATGGCAGGATATGCAGCTTTGAATATTATAGAAGGTATTACGGATAATATTCAATTAGCTGAATTAGAAAGTGCTCGTGAATTAGGCAATTATTTAATCGATGTTCGAACAGTACAAGAGTTTGAAAAGGGCAGTATTCCAGGGTTTACTAATTTGCCTTTAAATGAGTTAAGAGCTAGAATGAAAGAAATACCAATGGATAAAGAAATTATTTTGAGTTGTCATAGTGGTCAAAGAAGTTATATAGCTTCCAGAATGCTTGCGCAAAATGGCTATCAAGTTAAAAATTTAGACGGTTCATATTTGCTTTATGAAGCTAATAACGGCTAAAATAAAGGGGAGAAGTTTTAGGAGGAAAGACAATGACTGATGGGAATGAAACAAGAAAAAAAATAAAAAATCGTTTAAAAAGAAGTGAAGGTCAAATAAGAGGTGTCATTAATATGGTAGAAGAGGAACAGCCGTGTCGTGATATCGTCATTCAGCTATCTGCTATTCGTTCTAGCATTGACCGTGCGATTGGGGTTATTGTTGCTGAAAACTTAAAAGATTGTTTAACTGCTGAAGATTTAACCGATGAAAAATTACAAGAAGCGATTGATTTAGTGGTAAAAAAATAGGAAGAGACTCTTAAAGGATGGAACATAAAAATCTTTTAAGAGTTTTTTTACTTTGTTAATTTAAATTGGTTAGTCTATAAATTGGCTAACTTTTTCTACTTGTTCTTTTGTGGATAGGGTCCCATCGATAATTGAATCAACAGAGTCGCTAATAAAAAGTTCATGATTTAAAAATAAAGGCCTTGCAAAAGAGAGATAAGTCTCTGCCCAATCATGCATACCAGTCCCATTTTTAGAATTGAAATCTCTTAAAATTTTTCTAGCAAAGCATATATCAAGAGGTGTTTTAATATAAAATGCTAAATCAATAAATGGAGCTAATTCTTTATGTCGATACCCAAAAGGAAAATCAATAAAGATATAATCAGTAAGAAAAAGTGAAGCTTTTAAATCAATGAGTAAAGCTGAAATATCATATTGATTGACGGCAAATTCTATAGGTGTATCAATTGAAGGAGCATTAATCAATTGATCAATGTTATAATC
>CAUQFM010000032.1:0-19935 GCA_963517295.1 uncultured Vagococcus sp. | reverse complement strand
AACGTTAACAGCGAAAGAAAAAGAAGCCCAAACAAAAGCAGTTGACGCAGAAGCGACAAAAGCAAAAGAAGCGATTGACGCAGCGAAGACAGTGGATGAAGTAAGAACTGCTGTGACTACTGGTGAAAAAGAAATTGCTAAAAAACATGTTCAAGGTAAAAAATTAGAAGAGCAAAAAGAAGAAGCTAAAAAAGAACTTGAAACAATTGCAGAAAAAACAAAAGATGCGATTAACAAAGATCCAAAATTAACAGAAAAAGAAAAAGAAACTCAAATCAAAGCAGTTAATGTAGCTTTAGAAAAAGCTAAAAAAGCAATTGATGAAGCGAAAGATGCAGATACGATTGCAAAAGTAAAAGTAGAAGCTGTGACTTTTATTGAAAATCAATACAAACCAGGAAAGAAAACATCTGGTGGAAATAGTGGTAACGGAAATACTGGAAATGGTAATAGTACTGGCGGAAAAGGAACATCATCAGGTGGCGGCTACACATCTGGTACAACTGGTAACACAGGACGTTCTACTTTACCTAAGACAGGTAGTGAACAAACAGGTTACTTAGCAGGATTAGTTGGATTTGCTCTATCAGGATTAGCGTTGTTAGGATTTAGAAAAAAACGTGACACTGAAGAAGAGTAAATTTAAGTAAAACGATTGTAATATGAAGTAATTGATCTCCTATTTTAAATAATTCTCCTTGTTATTCTTACTATATAGAATAACGAGGAGATTTTTTAATGAAAAAAAGGAAATAATGATCCAAATAGGATAAAATAAATATAGTTAGAAAAATATTGGAGGAATCTCTATGAAGAAAATGACTAAGCTAGTTTTAACAATGATGGTTTGTTTATTTCTAGTTTCGTGCAGTAAAAATAAAAGTTTTGATCAATCTATGCAAAAGACCAAAGAAGCCATTATCGAACAAAAATTTGAACAAGCAGAAGGATTCGTAGAGATGGCATTAGAAAGTAAACCGAAAGATCAAATAGCCAAAAGTTATCAAAGCCAAATCCAGTTTTATAACGAAGCGATGAGTTTTAAAGAAAAGAAGGAAACAAAAAATGCGATTGTGAAGCTAGATAATGTGATTGAAATTAAAGATGGTTCAGAAAAATTGGTTGAGTATGCTAAAAAAGAAAAAGAAGAAGTATCCTCTCAAAAAGAAGAACCAAAAGAAACAGCCAAAAAAGAAAAGAAAAAGGAAACGAAGACTATTTGGAATACGGATAAGAAAAATAAACTGCATGGCTTCATGGCGGATTTCAGTGTGACGATGGATCAAAGCTATAAAGAGTACAATCAAACGAATGATGTGGATCTTTATAGTGTGGAATTGCCTAGTGCGGTTCTTAACGGAAATTGGACAATGGCGGTTAATAAGCAGCCAGTGTCATTGGAGTGGTCGGAAACAGGCGAGGGAGCTGCTTCTCATCAATTAGTCGCTGTGTATTCAGATGCAGAGACACAACCTTACTTGAAACAGCATGTCTATTTTTTCATCATCGAAAATGGTGTACCTAAAGTCTATGTGACCCAACAAAATCAAGGGAATGCTGAAAATTATCTTCATTTTAAAGTGACTGAAAATGCTGAATTGAATAATGGATTTAGTGGGATTGTGAATGGGAGATAGATTATAAAATTACTACAAACTTTTACTTGTTTTCACCTCCAAATAACGTATAGTAGAGAAAGAAGAAATGACTAACAAGAGATAAAGGAAGTGAGCAATATGCGTTTAAATAAATTTATCAGTGAAGCAGGTAAAGCCTCAAGAAGAGGTGCGGATAAACTGATCGAAGAAGGCCGTGTAAAAGTTAACGGAAAAAAGGCGAAAGTCGGTAGCCAAGTTAACCCAGGAGATGACGTTGTTGTAGACGGTAATCAACTTTATGTTGCCCGAGATAATGTTTATATCGCTTTAAATAAACCAGTGGGAATTACAAGTACGACTGAAAAAGGTGTTAAAGGAAATATAGTAGATTTAGTTAATCATTCTACTCGAGTGTTCCACATTGGACGATTAGATAAAGATTCAGAAGGTCTGATTTTACTAACAAATGATGGCGATATCGTGAATGAGATTTTGCGTTCAGAGAACAAACATGAAAAAGAATATGTTGTATCAGTCGATAGACCCATCAATTCTGAGTTTATTAAAAGCATGTCAGAAGGCGTTAATATTTTGGGAACAAAGACATTGCCTTGTAAGGTGGAACAGTTATCAAAATACGATTTCAATATCACTCTAACACAAGGCTTAAATCGCCAAATTAGACGGATGTGTGAGGAACTTGGTTATGAAGTTTGTCGTCTACAAAGATTACGTATTATGAGTATTGAACTAGGAACATTACCCATTGGACAATGGCGCTATTTATCTAAAAAAGAAAAAGCACGATTATTCAGAGAATTGGATTACGAAGAAAAAGAATGGTAGAAATAAAATAAGTGATCTCTTGAAAGTTGGATAAAATCTGACTTTTGGGAGGTTATTTTTTTGGAATAGTATAAGTTGTCACATTATTTGATTCTGAATCGTTATATATTATGAAGACGCAATTGAATTGAAAGGGGAGAAATAAGGAAATGAAAAAGAAGAAGTCAAACCGCCAGTTTTTTGACTATTTATATGAAACCTATGAACAAAGAATTTTCTATCAAGCTTATTCAGTACTAAAACAAAAAGAACAAGCAGAAGATATCACTCAGGATGTATTTGAACAGTTGTATCGAGAAAGCAAAAATTTACAAACATTAGATGAACTACATTTGAAAAAATTAATTATAAAAATCACAAAAAACAAAGCCATTGATTTATACAGAAGGAATTCTACTCAAATAAAGTACATTGATGAGTACAAAAATAATCATCGTGAGGAGAAGCAAGATAACAATGTATTAGATCATTTAGAAGAACTCGTATCTGAAGAAGAATTTAAAGAGATTACTAGAGAGCTTAAAGAGCCATACTTACAAGTTTTTATGTATCGGATTTTTTATGGATTATCAACAAAAGAAATTGCTCATATTATGTCTGAAAAAGATGCAACTATTCGTAAACAATTTGAACGATCTAAAAAAATTATTAAAACTATTTTGGGAGGTAGTGACTATGAAGAAGTACAATAATGAAGAAAAGCAAGTAAAAGAAGCTGCTGAAAAGCTTGTCTGTAAAGAATTTGACAAAGGTAACCCCAAAAATAAATTCTCCGAAAAATACGAATCAAGAAAGCAACAATTTTTAACTGAAATATCAGATGAACCAGTTAAGAAAAAGGCTAGTAAGAAAAAACTATGGATGGTTGCTACGGCGTTAATATTTTTAGTTCCAGCATCAGTTTATACAGCTAACGAAGTATTTCATTTTTTAACTGATAAAACAGATTATGAATTGGATGTTACTCTCAACCAAGAAAAAAATTATACTCATGATGAATTTTATAAACTTAAATTGGGCTACTTACCAGAAAATATGGAAAAATATGAACATGGGGATAAATATAGTAATAAAGACCATCTAAATGAAGGTGGGGTGAGTTTTGAGTTGCTTCAAATAACAAATAAAACTGAGTTTAAAGAGCTTTATACAAAAGATTATCAAGAAACGAAATTAGGCACACATCAAGTGATAATCATTAATCGTGAAAGATTAGATGGAAATGATGAGTTTGGTTTTAACACGATGGTTTATCAACTTTTTGAAAAAGAAGGCTATATTTTAAAAACTTATGTGGGAAATGATATGAATGAGGCTGAGTGGAAAAAAGTCTTAGAAAATATCTCTTTAGAAGAAACGACTAAAGAAGAGGCAACACCGTTCCAAGAAGCTCCTAAAAAAGGTCAAAAAGAAGAAGTAATAAAGAAAATAGACTATGGCTTTTTACCAGAAAATGGTAAACAGATTCATACTGTGGGTGAGAAAGTAAAAATGAATACAAATGGACTCTTTAATTTTACGATAAACAAAGTTGAAGTTTTAGATGATCTTAGTCAGCTAGACGAAAATGATTTTAATTTCAAGCGTGAAGAGTTACTGGAAAAAGGTATCCTGACAAGTGATAATAAACTACATACAATTAATCAAAAAATCATCGAAGAAGGAAATGGTCGTACGACTGTAGATGAAGTGATAGGGCAGAAAGAAAATCAAGTCAAGTTTGTTTATCTAACGGCCACTTTAGAAAATTTAGCAGATTCGACAATTGAAAACCTATTCCTTCAAAATGCCCCTTATCTCCTTGATAAAGGAAATAAAGGGTGGGTAATGAATGAAGAGAAAGTTGATTTTACTTCTTACTCAGGGGAAGTGGATTATTTAGATAGTCATGGAGAAGAAAAAGGTTTTTATAATATACCAATAATTGAAGGTAAAGAAAAAAGAGAAATTCATTTTGGCTATTTTATGGATGAAGATCAATTGGATAAAATGTTCTTACCGCTCTTTGAATATCGTGGCATTGATAATATAGGAACAAAAGATATTACTTGGGTTGATATAAGAAAGTAACAAAGTTAGTCAAATTAGAAGTAGAGCTTGATTTTTGAGTTCTGCTTTTTTGTAATTAGTAGTAGTATAAAAAAATATTAAATCCTCTCACAAAAGAGTGTTACAATAGAAAAAAGTGAGGGTGAGATAAATGATTGAGTTATTTATCATGATGATGGAGCGGGTAGGATTAATCATTTTACTTGCCTATTTGTTAGTAAATTTAGATGACTTTAAAATATTATTGTTTAAGAGAGAGATGTATCAATCCAAATTGAAATTGATTATCTTTTTTTGTGTTTTTGCGATTATTTCCAATTTAACGGGAATTGAAATTTCTGGACATAAAATCATGCAGAGTAATGTTTTGACACATATCTCTAATGAAGCAGCGATTGCAAATACACGGACGCTAGCTATCAGCGTATCTGGATTAGTTGGTGGTCCTGTTGTTGGAATAATGGTTGGTCTTATTGCTGGTGTTCATCGTGCGTTTCAAGGGACGGGGATGACAGGCGTGTTTTACATACCATCATCAATTTTAATTGGAGTATTATCAGGTTTTTTTAGTCGGTTTTTGACGAAACAAAATTTTTTTCCTAATCCATTTCAATCTGGGTTAGTGAGTGCTTTAATGGAAATGATTCAAATGATATTTGTCTTATTTTTTACTGGAACATTAGCAGAAGGTTTTGCTTTGGTAAAGTTAATTTCAGTACCGATGGTGTTATTAAATAGTATTGGAACGTTTATTTTTATGTCGATTTTAAATAGTACATTGAGTCAAGTGGAAGAGGCTAAAGCAATCCAAACCCATGATGTTTTAGAATTAGCAGCTAAAACATTACCTTTTTTTAGAAAGGGATTGAAACCTGATACAAGTCAACATGTAGCTAAAATTATCCAGCATTATACAAAAGTTAGTGCTATTAGTATCACAGATAAGCATAAAATTTTAGCTCATGTTGGGGCGGGGAGTGATCATCATATTCCTGAGAAAGATGTCATTACTGAATTGTCTAAAGAGGTGCTCCTGACTGGGAAAATTGCGATAGCTTACAGTAAAGAAGAGGTTGGCTGTACAGAAAAAAATTGTCCGTTATCAGCGGCAATTGTCATCCCTTTAATGAATCGAGACAATATTTCCGGTACTTTAAAACTTTATTTCACTGATTCTAGAGATTTGACTGAATTGATGAAATCCTTGGCAGAAGGTTTAGGGAGTATTTTTTCTTCACAAATTGAATTGGGTGAAGCTGAAATTCAGACTCAATTACTAAAAGAAGCTGAAATAAAATCATTACAGTCTCAAGTAAATCCTCATTTTTTCTTCAATTCTATTAATACAATTTCAGCTTTGATGAGAAAAGACAGTGAAAAAGCGAGAGAATTGTTATTGCAATTAAGTCAGTATTTTAGAAGCAATTTAAAAGGGGCAGCTGAAACGTTGGTTCCATTAGAACAAGAAATAGCGCAAGTTGATGCCTACTTAATTTTAGAACAAACACGATTTCCTGATAAGTATGAGGTGACATTTAATATTCAACAGGACATATTAAATATTAGTGTACCACCATTTGCCTTACAAATTTTAATTGAAAATGCGATTAAACATGCTTTTGATAAGAGACGTCAAGACAACCAAATAAAAGTAGTAATTTATACTGAATTGGATAAATTAAATATTGTTGTGCTTGATAATGGAAAAGGAATCACAGATGACCGAATTCTACAAATTGGTCAGGGGGTATTGAACTCAGAAGTAGGATCAGGTACTGCCCTTTATAATTTGGTTCGACGAATAGATAATTTGTTTGGTGACAAAGGAAATTTAAGTATATCCTCCTTAACAGAAGGTGGTAGTCAATTTTTAATAAGTTTACCAATAATCAGAGAGGATAAGGTTTAATGCATATTTTAATTGTAGATGATGAACCCTTAGCTAGAGAAGAATTAGCTTATTTAGTTAATCAACATGAAAGTGTTAAAACTATAGCTACAGCAGAATCTGTAGAAGAAGCGATGTCTCAAATAATGGATGAGAAACCAGATATTATTTTTTTAGACATTCAATTAATGGGCGAAACAGGTTTTGATTTAGCTGAAAAACTTGTGAAACTAAAAAAAGCTCCCTATTTAATTTTTGCGACGGCCTTCAATACATATGGAGTTAAGGCTTTTGAAGTTAATGCAAGAGATTACATATTAAAGCCTTTTGAGGAAAAGAAAATCCTTTTAGCTCTTGATAAGGCTGTATCACAGTTAGAAAAAAAAGTACCAAAAATTGAGAAAGAGCAGATCATATTGGATGCCATTCCTGTTTATGTAGAAGACCGCATTTTTTTAATTGATCCAGAAGAAATTTATGCTGTTTCTGTAGAAGGGCGAATTTTAACAATTGTTACGAAAGAAAATCAATATGAAATGACAGGAACCCTTAACAATCTTAAAAGTAAATTACCTGACCAATTTTTCTTTAAAACACATCGTAGTTTTATGATTAATTTAACGAAAATAAAAGAGATTCAGCCTTGGTTTAATCATACATTACAAGTGACATTACTTAATGATTTAAAAGTACCAATTAGTCGCTCGTATATTAAAAGTTTTAAAGAGAAAATTGGTTTAGATTAAAAGGATAAGTGAGTGATGATATAAAAATTGTAAGTGGTGTCATGATTAGTGCATGTCATGTCTAAAATTGAAAAAAAAGACCTATCTAGTTGTATACTAATCCCATAGAAAACAACTTAGGAGTGATACTGATGGACAAGAAAAAAATATATGGTTTTTTAGAACAAGCTTTTGTTTACGCTTTAATCTTGCTAATATCAAATGGAATTGCGAGCATTTCACCTATACCATTACCGCCGTCATTGATTGGATTAGTTTTATTATTTTCAGCACTATGTTTAAAGATTGTAAAACTAGAGCAAGTTGAGGGATTAGGTAATAGTTTTTCAAAAATAATTTCTTTTCTTTTTGTTCCATCAGGTATCTCCTTAATTAATTCACTGGATATTATGGCAAAGTACGGATTTCAAATCATGACGTTGATCATTATTGGGATATTGGTTTTATTTGTAACAATTGCCTTTTCAAGTTCTTTACTATTAAAAATGAGAGAGTCATTTTCAAGTAATAAAGTAGCAAAATCAAACCAAACAATAAATCAAGCAAAAGAGGTGCTTTAAAATGACACCATATATTGGGATAATGATTACTTTAGTTGCATTTGGAGTTGGTTCTTGGTTGTTTAAATGGAGCAAAGGATTTTTCTTATTCACACCATTATTTGTTGGAATGGTTTTAGGAATTGTTATTTTGAAAGTTACAGGAATTAGTTATGAAGAGTACAATACAGGAGGTAAGATGATTAGTTTCTTTTTGGATCCTGCAACTGTGGCATTTGCGATTCCACTTTATAAAAAAAGAGATGTCTTAAAAAAATACGGATTAGAAATTATAATGTCATTAACAATTGGCACATCCGTTGCTTTATTTGTTATCATTATTACAGGTAAATTAATGGGTGTTTATAATGATATTATTTTAGCTATTTTACCACAGGCAGCAACAACTGCTATTGCTGTTCCAATTTCAAAATCAATTGGAGGCGTTCAAAGTATTACGGCATTTGCGGTTATTTTTACAGCCGTTTTAATCTATGCTTTAGGAAAGAATTTAATCCAATTTATGAATATTAAAAATCCTATATCACGTGGTTTAGCATTAGGAGCTTCTGGGCATGCATTAGGTGTTTCGGTTGGTTTAGAGCTTGGTGAAACAGAGGCTGCTATGGCAAGTTTATCAGTTGTTGTGGTTGGTTTGGTAACTGTTGTATTAGTTCCAGTTTTTGCAGCGATGATGAGTATGTAATTTACCTCCTGACTATTAAGAATATTCGTATAAAATAAAGAGAGTATGACTTTTAAAAATCATACTCTCTTTATTTTTCACATCTTTTTTTGATATTTAAGTGGTGATACACCTTCAAATTTTTTAAAACTTCTAATGAAATAGCTAGCATCTAAAAAGCCTAGAGCTTCACTTATTTCAGTTATATTTTTATCTGAATTTTGTAGTAATTCCTTTGCCCATTCAATTTTTAAGCGAGGATAAAATTTATTGAAGGGCTCACCAAACTCTTTTTTTAATAAGCGACTTAAGTAACTGAGACTAATATGATTGGCCTCTGACAATTCATTTAATGTATACATATACTGCTTATTTTCAAAAAGTAAATTAATAATAGGCTGCAGGGTGTGATCTTTAGCTTGATATGAACTACTTGACGAGCTATTAGAAAGATGGTTAACAGTCAACTTATTCTGATTAGATTTAATCTGATAGTTATGATTAGCGACTTCATTTAATAAATACTGACAAAGCAACATGAGCATATTCGCTGATTTTTCTAATTCATTAATGGTTAATGTAGGAATAGCGTTATAGTGATTTAGATACAGTTCAACATATTGATCCGCATCATCAAGGAATAATAATTGTTCTAGGGTTTCTTTTTCAGCATCAATTTTTATTTGGCCAGCCATAATAGCACCAAGATACTGATCATCCATTATGATCGGTATGGCCATATCAACTAAATTAAAATGACAACGATATATAAAGGGGCTACCTTGTCTAACGGCCTCTAATGCGCCTCTAGCATCACACTTTTCACAATATTTGGATAAAACTGGATTAGAACGAACATTTGAACAAAAATTTTGAATATTGCTATGTTTACCAATCGGATGCCCTTTATAATCAACTAATATAATCGCCAATTTAGTTACTTCAGCAATGCTATCTTGTAATTTTTCCCATTCTTTCATATTGAGAATTTCTTCTATTTTTAAATTCAAAATGTCTCCTCCTTTTTGTGAAAAGCAAATAAAGACTATTTTACAAATGAGTACTACCTTAATGTGAAATATATCACATTTAAAATCCAATGTAAATAGATAGAGAAAGTTTTAAACTATAGATAGAAGTAATTGATCAATAAAAAGCAAAGGATGATAAACAATGAAAGAAAATTATGATTTTATGATGCCGAGTGTCAACTTTTTTGGTCCTGGTGTGATTGAAAAAATAGGCGATCGTGCAGAAATGCTTAATATGAAAAAAGTGCTAATTGTAACAGATAATTTTTTAAAAAATATGGTAGATGGTCCTGTTAAACAGACAGAAACAAGTTTAAAAAATGCTGGTGTTGATTATGTCATTTTTGATGAAGTAGAACCAAATCCAAAATTACGTAATGTAAAATCTGGTGTTTCTTTCTATAATGAAAATCATTGTGATAGTATTATTTCAGTTGGTGGTGGGTCAGCTCACGATTGCGCTAAGGGAATTGGTATTGCGTTAACTAATGGGGAAGATGTGACTAAATTAGCAGGTATTGAAACGCTAAGTAATCCATTACCACCGCTTATGGCAGTTAATACAACAGCTGGAACAGCATCTGAAATAACACGTCATGCTGTGTTAACTAATGAAGAAACACATTTAAAATTTGTGGTTGTATCATGGCGTAATGTTCCACTTGTGTCTTTTAATGATCCATTGTTAATGCTGGAAGTACCAACTAAACTAACAGCAGCTACTGGTATGGATGCGTTGTGTCACTGTGTGGAGTCTTATGTTTCTGAAAACAGCAACCCAATTACAGATGCTCAAGCCATTCAAGGTATAAAATTAATTAATGAAAATTTACGTCGTGCGGTTGCTAATGGTCATGATATTGAAGCTAGAACAAATATGGCCTATGCGTCACTATTAGCTGGTATGGCTTTTAATAATGCTGATTTAGGTTATGTTCATGCGATGGCTCATCAACTTGGCGGACAATATGATGCTCCACATGGTGTGTGTTGTGCTGTTTTAATGCCAACTGTTGAGAGATGGAATATGATTGCTAATCCAGAACGTTTTAAAGATATTGCTGTATTATTAGGTGAAAATGTGGATGGCTTATCAAAAATGGAAGCTGCTGAAAAAGGAATTAAAGCCTTAGAACGTATTTCAGAAGATGTCGGTATTCCAACAAATATTAAATCAATTGGTGCTAAAGAAGAAGATTTTGAATTAATGGCAGGAAATGCTTTGAAAGATGGTAATGCTTTTTCAAATCCTCGTAAAGGAAATAAAGAAGACATTATCGAGTTATTTAGACAAGCGTATCAAGCTTAGGCAAAAATATAATTGAGAAATTAGTTAAAGGAAGGAGATTGACTCAAAATTGTCAGTCTCTTTTTTTCTAAAAAAAATATTAGTGATAGACAAAGGGAAAAGTCTGATTATTCAAGCAAAAATAAATTTAAACTACTTTCCTTTTTTATTGATTAATTCTATATATTTTGAGATTTATATAGAACTAAATAAACACGAAAACATAAAATTTTGGAATAAAGTTAAAGCGAGGTATAATTAATTAAATTATTTTTTTAAAAGGAGAAGAAGATTATGTTAGTGACAAAGAAAAAATACCGTAGCTTAGAAATGATGAAAGAAAAAGAAAAAGCTGATTATCTTGGAATAATTGGGGAGATGAGACAAGAAGCTAAAAAAGATAGAGTATCATTAGAGCAAGAGCTTATTGGATTGAATGCTCTTAGTTGTTTGAATCGAAGTTTAGATGAGAAAAATTATTGTATTTTAGGGATTGAAATAAACGATTTGGGTCAACTGCTTGCGGTAACTTCTACAAGAAATGATAAACCAAGTGATATTATTTTGTATAGCCTGAGAGATAATAAGTATCAAGAAGATAATAGTCAACCAAGAGTTGTAGTATCATCAAATTTTATAACGAAAGAATTAAAAATCGAAGAAATTTATTCTATGGAAATAGAAGACAAAAGTGGCAATGGGACTATTTTATTAAAATACTTAACAAAAGAAGCGAAGCGATGGGAATTCAGTTCTATTATAAGTGAATTTGATAAAGTTAAGGCAGATGATTTAAAGAAATTAAAATATTTTTATGAAAAAAACGATTATATCATTACCTTTAATGAAGAAAAAAATATACATGGAGTTGCATTAGAATTATAAAATCTAAATATATCTTAGTATTATTGTGAAAAAAAGAACAAAATAAAAAAACTGATAACTTAATCTAAGCTGTCAGTTTTTTTATGGAAAGCGAGAGAAATAGAGTGATTATTACTCAAAATTTGTTAATGAAACATCTCAGTGAATTAGGGATTAAAAAGGGAGATCACATAATTGTTCATGCTTCATTGAGCAGTTTTGGTTGTGTAATTTCTGGTGGGTCAGAAACAATCATTAACTCTTTATTAGAGTTAGTTGGAGAAACTGGAACAATTTTAATGCCAACTCAAAGTTGGAAAAATCTAGATCCTTCAGTTGGGATTCATGGAGAGTTGACGGAAGAAGATGCTGAAATCATTCGTCAAACATGGCCAGCTTATGATAAGGAGATAACGCCAACGAATACAATGGGAAGTGTAGCAGAGATGTTTAGACACTTGCCCGATTCTTATCGGAGTGATCATCCAGCGAGATCAATAACAGCTAACGGAGGATTTGCTAAATACTTTATTGAAAATCATGATTTATCTGATATATTTGGCAAAACTTCCCCGCTAAAAAAACTCTATGGTAAAAATGGTAAAGTTTTGTTACTGGGGGTTGGTTATGATAAAAACACCTCCATCCACTTAGCCGATGAATTAGCTAATTACACTTCAAAACATAAAGAGATACATTACAGTGCTTTAATAGAAGATAAAAAACGAGTTTGGAAAAAATATGAAACACTTTATGTTGATGGTGAAGATTTTGAAGAAATAGGCAAAGCGTTTGAAGAAAATTATCAAGTGAATCATGGAAAATTAGGAGAATCAAATTTAAAATTGATGTCTCAAACAGATTTAGTTGATTTTTCTGTAGAATGGATCGAAAAAAATAGAAAATAAATTTAAAGGTGAGACGGAACTTTGTTTGAGTTCCGGCTCTTTTTTTGTATATCCTATATTAAAAATAAAATAATAAAATCACAAGTTTATTGCCCTATTATGAATAATTAGAATTCCAAGTATATACTATCTGAAAAAAGATTGTGACGAAAATAACTTTTATTTTTTTTTATTGGTAAGACAGAAAAATGTGAAAAAACTTTTTTTATTATTTCAGTAAACTAAGTTTATCTTTATTATTTATTTTAATTAAAAAATAGTTAAAGTATTCAACATTTTAAAAGGAAAGGAGGAAAATAATTTGAAGATAAAAAATAAAATGAGTCAATATAGTTGGTTTATTTTTTCAATAATTTTATTTTTTATAGGGATTAGTCATTCAAGTGAGGTATTTGCTAAAGAATTAAACCAAACTGGCTTTGTTGATAGTTTTGAATTAACACCAAGAGAATATCGAGTATATGAAATTGGTGCGTTGAATATTAAAATTTCTGAAAAAAATGATAATAAATTAAAACAAGGCGATACACTAACTTTATCAGCACCAGAAAACATGAATTTTACTTTGTTTACTGAAACCTCACCGCTTATTCTTTCAGAAGGTGGTATAACTTATGGAATTGGTGTAACAAGTAAAGATACCAAAAAGTTAGTTATCACATTCAACGATAAAGTAGATAATTACTCTGGTTTTAAAGGAGAACTAAATTTAGCTGTTCAAGCAGGATGGATTCCTGCTGGTGAACCTAATGTTGAGGTGACAGAAAAATATTCAACGAATTTAGGAACTAATTTACCAATGAAAGACTATAAAATAGTCACTATCAAAATAATAGGGAAAAATCCATATTTTTCGAAACCTGGTGGCTCTGTATGGGCAAATTATCCAAATTGGGTTTATTGGAGTTTAAATATCAATAGAGATCAAGCATCAGTAACTTCAGACATAAAATTTATAGATACTCTCCATCCTGGACATGTTTTTTCAAAAGTAGATAAAAGTAAACCACTTTCTATAGACAACATTGATAATAATCATTTTTATTTCAATATTTTTACAAATGGTCAAGAAGCTGTTGCTAGTGAAAGAAGAGTTTCTGCAAAAGAATTTATAGATAAGGGATATGGAACAGTTGAGTTTATTAATGAAATAGAATTTGTAGTGACTATTAATGCTAGTGCTTTAAGAAATCATTTTTTTAATTTAGATTATCAAACTGAAATTACGCCTGAAGGAAAGTACCAAACATACTTTTATAATGATGCTGTCGCAACCTACAATGACTTAACTACAGGTGAATTAACTGAAAAAAAAGATTTGAATAAACAGGCAAAAAATTTAGTTAATAATGCTGTTATTACACCAGACAAAGGTATATTAAGAATTATGAAATTAGCAAAAAATGACAATGATACAAAGCCATTAGCTAATGTTACTTTCAAAATTTTTAATGAAAACGGAACATCAGTAGATTTTATTGATAATAATTTATTGAAAACAAATAGTTCTGGTCGAGTAGATACGCCATTTCTAAATCCAGGTAAATACTATGTAACTGAAATTAATGCACCAGATTTTGTTACGTTTGATAAAGATAAAAAATATCCTTTCACTATTGTAGAGAATAGTGTGGAAGGAGTTGTCTTAGTTATAAGTAATGATTTAAAAAAGATTAATATTCCAGTTCAAAAAATATGGAAAGATAATAAAGTATCTCATCCAACAATTAAATTTAATTTATTTGCTAATGATAAAGTGGTTGATTCAGTACAATTAGAATCTGGTAAGTTACAACATATTTTTCAAAATATGCCAGTTGCTGATTTAGATGGTAATGAAATAAAGTATTCAATAAAAGAAGAAAATGTTGATGGGTTTATTTCAGAAGTTTTAGGAAATAAGGAACAAGGTTTCACAGTGATTAATACACCTATAGCCGAGTTTACTGCCGATAAAAAAGCTGATAAAAAATTATTGAAACCAGGTGAGACGTTCACTTATACTATTTCAGTTAAAAATACGGTGTCTGGTAGTACGTTAAAAAATGTACTTGTTGAAGATGTGATGCCGGAGGGAATTGATTTTATTGGGGATTTAAAATTAAATGGTGTTGCTACAGGTGAGGTGAATGGTAATTCAATTAAAGTTACTATTCCAGAACTTAAAGGTGAGGATACGGCAAAAATAACGTTTACAGTAAAAGTAAAAGATGATGCTATTGAGGGAGAAGTAACTAATATAGCAACTGTAACGGATCCAAATGATCCCGATAAGCCTAAGAAACCAGAAGAAAAAGTAGAGATTTTTCGTGAAGTAGACTTACGTTTAATCAAAACTGATATGGAAGGTAAAACTGTTTTGAAAGATGCTTTATTTGATTTATATCAAATTACCGAAGGAAAAGAGCATTTAGTAACAAGTATTTCCAGTGATGTTAATGGTCGAATAAATTTTGAAAAATTAAAAACTGGAAGTTACGTGATAAAAGAGAAAACAGCACCGACTGGTTACCAATTATTAGATAAATCGATCCAACTTACTATTGATAAATTAGGTGAATTAAAATTAAATGGCGAACTATCTGAGATGGTGTCACTTATTAAAAAAGATAAAACCTTTGAATTAACTGTAAAAAATAAAGCCGAAGATATACCTGGTGGACAATTACCACAAACTGGTGGGAATGGGCATACGAGTTATCTGATAGTTGCTAGTAGCTTCATGTTATTTGCTCTAAGCCTTGCGGGATATTATGTGTACCGCAGTCGAAAGGGGTGGAAATCATGAAACGAATAATTTTATGGTTAGGCGTTTTATTACTATCATTAACAATTCCAAGTATTGTTTCCGAAGCAGCTGGAATAGATGATCTAAATCAAGTCACAGTTCATTTAAAACATCAAACTTTATCTGAATTAGGTACAAAATTTTCTGTTTATAGTTTAACCAATGAACAGTATGAAGAGGCATTGAATCGAAAAATTGAACAATCAGTTGATAAAACAAAAGAATGGTTGAGTGATAAAGACATAGTTAAAGAACAAGAAATATGGGTGAGTTCATCAAATGAAACTGTATTTACTCTATCAAAATATGATTTAAAGCATACGTTGAAGTATTATGTTATTCTTCAAAATCAACCAGAAACAAATGAAGTTTCAACTGAAACATTTTATGAAGCAATGCCAAGTTTTATTTCATTAGATGGTGTTATTAATGAAGAATTAGCCATTGAAACAAAACCTATTAATGTGGAAACAAGTATTTATTTTTTCAAATATAGTGCTGGAACAATGCAAAAACCTTTGGAAGATGCTGAATTTGCTTTTTATCGTTTGACATCAATGGATAAAAAAGAATATCTAACACAACTAAATCCTGTAATGTGGAGTGAAAAAGTAACAGCAGATAGAGCAATCCAAATTAAATCAAATAAAATAGGCTTGGTTGAGTTACCAAAGCTGTCATTGTTAGTTGGTACGTATTATTTTGAAGAAACCAAAGCACCAAGTGGTTTTTCAATAACAGAAAAATCTAAAAAAATTCCTGTGGTTATTTCAGAAGATAATACTAATCAAAAGATAGTTACTGTAAATCAAGAAACACTAAACAAAAAACAAGCGGGAGTACTCCCGAAAAACGTACTGGATAATGCAACACCTAAAGTATTTAATAATCCAGTATCGGAGAAACCATCAGAACCAAGTGTTGATGGAAGTAAACCACCTAGTAAAGGATTTTTACCACAAACTGGAGAAAGTTTAATAACTGTTACTGGTTTGGGATTATTAATGATGATTGTTGCAATAGGTTTAATGAAAAGGGGAAAAGAAAATGAATAAAAAATTAGGGAAATTATTATCACTCTTAGTATTAATCTTTCCACTGTTAGCAAGTTTAACAAGTGTGACAGAAGTAAACGCAGCAGAGGTTGATACAGTATCAATTAATTTACACAAACGAGTTTTTGAAAAAGGAGCTTCTGGGGAAAATCCTTATCCAAAACAAAATACAGGAGAAGAAATGGCTGATTTTGGGGGTACACCATTAAATGATGTTACTTTCGAAGTTTACGATGTTTCGGCTAAATTTATTGAATTATCAGGAGCTACAACTTCAGATGATGCCACAACTAAAATCGTAAGTGATGCAAAATCGTCAAACTATTCACCAGATTATGCAACAAAAGTTGATACTCAAAAAACAGCTGGTGAAGGTGTTGCAACATTTGCCAACTTACCAATTAAAAAAGATGGTAAATTTGCTACTTATTTATTTGTAGAAACAAATTCACCAGCTAATATTAAAGAAAAAGCGGCACCAATTGTTTTAACAATGCCAATTTATAAAGGTGACACGAATGAAATTAATACAAATGTTCATGTTTATCCTAAGAATGAAAAAGAAGCAATGTTAGAAAAAGATTTAACTGAGGAAGCTAAACAAAAATTATCAGTAACAATTAATGGTCAAACAGTTTATAACGTAGAAAAAGGCGTTCCATTTGCATATGGAATATCAGCTTTATTACCATGGAATATTGCTGATAAAGATTTCTATCGTGTTATTGATACACCAAACCAAGGGATGAAAGTATTAGTTGATACTGTGGTTGTAGAAGGATTAGAAAAAGATAAAGATTACACAATCAAAGCAGATACAACGGGTCGTGGTTTTATTTTAGAATTTAATACTAAATCAGATAAAGTAAAAGCTTTAGCTGGTAAAAGAGCGAAAGTTACTTATGATGCTGTTTTAACAGAAGATGCAAAAATTGATACAGGACTTAATAACGAAGCAAAAGTTGAAATTGGAACGGATGTTAACGGAGTACCTGGTGACCCTGAAACAGTGGATCCACCAGTAGTTGGACCAAAAGTAACAACAGGTGGAAAAAAATTCCATAAAGTGGATGATAAAACTGGCGTTGCTTTAGCAGGTGCTAAATTCAACTTAGTTAAACTAGATTCAGCAGGTAACGTGACTTCTTACGCTACTTTAACAAATGGAAAATATACATGGAACGCAGCTAAAGATAATGCAACTAAATTTGAATCAGATGCTAAGGGTGAATTCCAAGTAACAGGTTTAGAGTATTCTGAAAAATTATCAGCTGGTACGTCTTACGCTGTAGTCGAAATTGAAGCACCAACAGGTTATGCTTTATTAGAAAAACCAGTTAAATTTGATGTTGTGAAAGATCAATTTGATACAGAAATTTTAGCAGTTAAAAATATTAAAAAAGGTTTACTACCATCAACTGGTGGTAATGGTATCTACTTATTTTTAGCTGTTGGGACTGTTTTAATGGCTGGAGCTTTGGTTTGGTTCCGTCGTACTAAAATGGAAGTAGAAGTTTAAAAATAGTTGAGGTAAAAGTTAATTCGTTGAAGAAATAGACTTTTATCGACTGACTATTCGTCGTTTAGGGAGCGTGACTTAATTATGTCACACTCCCTTTTTTATTAAATATAAGAGGTGATAAAGATGAACTCAACGGCACAGGCTGGGTGGTTAAAAATGTTAATTACAATAACATTTACGATAGGTGCGTTGGTTTTTTTGTATCCTTTTGTGGCAAATGTTATTAACACACAAATAGATAAAAATAGAATTGAACAATTTCAAAAAAATGCTGAACAAGATGAAAACAAACAACTAGAAAAAAAGCTGGCACGAGAAAAAGAATTGAAAGCTAATCCTCAATTAGGAATGAAGATTAAAGAAGATCTTTTTGATGATGTGGAAAGAAGTAGTCATCTTTCTTCAAAAGAGTTAAAAGAGCATTTAATTGGTTCGATAAGTATACCTAAAATAAATAGTGAGTTACCTATTTTTGATCAAACAGATGCCTCTTTTTTACAAGAAGGTATCACATTGTTACCAGGGTCGTCTTATCCAAGTGGCGGAAAAGGAACGCATTCAGTTTTAACGGGTCATACAGGATTAGCCAACAAAAAATTATTTACAGATCTAAAAGAGGTAGTGAAAGGTGATACTATCTATCTACATGTTTTAGGCAAAACAATTGGTTATGAGGTAGATCAAATAAAAACAGTCTTGCCGAATCAATTAGAAGATGTCAAAATTGAAAAAGATAAAGATTTTTTAACTTTAGTAACCTGTACTCCTTACATGGTGAATACACACAGACTATTAGTTAGAGGGCATCGTGTGCCGGTCAATCTAAAACAAGTTAAAAGTGAAGAAAAACAAGTTATTAAGAAAAATCAACAATGGTTAATTTTTTATTTATGTTTAATTGGTTTATTAATTGGCTTGGTTTTTTTAGTTTCTATTAAGCAATATCGAAATTTAAAATCTTCAAAAAGAAGATACCGTTTAAATTTTACTCTACTATTTGAAGAAGAAAAAATAAGTAATATCAAATTTCTATTAGTAGATTATACTAAAAAGCACTCTATTTTGAAAAAAAATAAACAACAAATTTTTCAGACAGATCAAAATGGAATATTAAGGGGAAGTAAATTAAAGGGAAATACATATTGGTTGATCCAACAAGATACGGTCGGTCAACCTGTAGAAATAAAGTGTGTTGTTAAAAATTATAAAGCGACTTATCTAGAGGTTAATTTATCAAAATCAACAGATAAATCGTGGAAGATTGTGATGAAAGAAGAGAAATAAAAATGAAAAAAGCAATGATTCAAAAAATAGTATTAATAAGTATCTTCCTTATTGGTGGTTTAGTATTCACCTATCCTTTTTATAGTAATGGCATTAATTACGTGATTGATCAACAACGATTAAAAGTGTTACATGAACAGACTGAAACGGAACATATTGAAAAAGAAAAAAAGATGAATGCGCTGAATGAGAAAATTAAAGTGCAAGGCCTAGTTATTAACCACGATCCGTTTGATGTTAGCCAAGTGGATAAGAAAAATCTAGAGTTGAAAAATCATTTAATTGGTTCTATTAGTATTCCGAAAATTGATGTGACAATTCCTTTATTTGATACTCTGTCTAATCAAGTGTTAGAAAATGGTGCTGGTGTTTTACAAGGAAGTTCGATGCCAACGGGTGGTAAGAACACGCATTCAGTTATTTCCGCTCATCGAGGATTGGCTGAAAGACTTCTTTTTAGAAATTTAGATAAGTTAGAAAAAGGCGATATTTTTATAGTAGAATCTGCTGGTAAATTATTAGCCTATGAAGTATTTCAAATTCAAACAGTTAAACCAGAAGAAACGGATTTCATCAAACTACAACCGACAGAAGATTTAGTTTCATTGCTCACCTGTACGCCTTATATGATCAACAGTCATCGGCTTATTGTAACTGGAAAAAGAACAGAAGTAACGAAGGCATTAGAGGCTGAAGTTAGAGAAAGTCAAAAGAAACAAAACTGGCAACAATGGTTACTATTACTGGCTATTATTTTAGGTATTTTAATTATTTTTTATTTGATTTATCGAGTGATTCGAAATTACTTAATTAGTCAAAATAAATATTCGTTTACTTTTTATTT
>CAUQFM010000031.1:0-20209 GCA_963517295.1 uncultured Vagococcus sp. | reverse complement strand
AAATTTGAAAAAGATTTAGCAGTAGCACAAAAAGAATTAGAAGCTAAAGATGAAAAACGTGCGAAAGCAGCAAATGCTAAACTAGAAAAAGATAGTCAAAAATTAGTTGAAATTAAAGAATTGAAAGATTTAGTGACAAAATACAGCGAATTAAAAGCAGTAGACTTTACGAAAGCAACTTGGACTTCTTTTGAAAAAGCATTAAATGAAGCACAAGCTTTACTAAAACGTGCTGAAAATGTGACAGAAGAAGTGACAAACAAAGAAGTTAAATCAGTAACGAATAATTTAAAAGAAACGAATGAAAAGCTAGCTAAATTTGGAACTAATCCAGGTAAAACTGGAGGCAATGGAAGCAATAGTGGTAGTGGTAATAACAGTGGTAATGGGACAACGACTACAGGTAAAAAATATTTCCCACAAACTGGCGAAGCTATTGAGAATTTTGGCTTAATCGGAATTGGAATTGTTGGTGTAACAGGTATTTATTATTTTAAAAAGAAAAAAAATAATAAAGAAGCAGCGTAAATAAAAATGTAGACGGGTCAAAAGTCATTTTGCTCTGACTATTAAAAATTATTCACAAAATAAGAACGAGGCTGACATTTGAGTCAACCTCGTTTCCTTTTTTTGATTAAATATTGTTAAAAATTATGATTTATTATTTTTTAAGATGGTTAAAATAGTTAAAGGCAAAGTTAAAATAAGGTAACCAAGTACGATTATTAAAGAAGCACCCAACCAAAAATTGTTAATCGCAAATTGTTTAATAATGAACAAGGGTATTAAAATTGAAATAATATAAAAGATAAATAATTGGAAGAAACGTTTAAATGACATATAACACCTCACTAATTTTATAAAATAAACTATAAATATATTAAAGCATATCTATTGAATGATTTCGATAATAATTTTATTTTTTATCTGCATTATGATAAGTTAAGAAATTAAAATTTTTTTAAATATCCAAAAAAAATGATTAAAAATACAAAAAAAACTAGTAATAATTAATAAATGATCATATAATGATAAATGTATTCACTTAATAATTATAATTAAAAAGTAAATTATAATTATTAGTTATTCTTTAGCCGAGTAATTCAATGAATAGTGAGCAGTAGAGTGAAAAAAGTAACGAAACACCGAATTTTGTTACTTTTCCCCTTTTTTATGTACAAAATTAAAAATAAATGATGACTTATATAGTAAAGTCTAGTAGAATAAATACGAATAGTTAAATATTTAGAGTACATGCAGTTCTCTAAACGTGAAAAAGGTTGAGACCCAGTTCTTAGCCTTTTTTTATTATCTATTGATTCTAGTTCTCAATTAAATATGATATAATGTGTGAGTCATTTAACACGACAAAAAAAGATTATGATTAGGAGTTTTACGTATGAAAGGGTTAAAAATTCAAGATTTAATTTCATCAGGGGTTTATGCCACTGTTTATTTTTTTGTTGTATCTATTGCAACATTTTTACTCAGATTTACAGTACCAACATTTAATACTTTATTAATACCTGGTTTATCAGCTTTATTTGCAGGTATTGTATATTTAATGGTAATAAATAAAATACCTAAATTTGGAGCTATCACGATAGTTGGTTCTGTAATGGCTGTCTTTTTTTTAATATTTGGTTATTTTCCTTTAGCCTTTTTACCTAGTATTATTTTTCCGTTACTAGCAGATATTATTCAAAACAAAACGAAATTAAACGACACAGTAAAAATTCCATTAAGTTATACTGTTTTTAGTTTTGGTCTAACTGGTCCGATATTACCTTTATGGTTTATGAAAGAGGCTTATGTAGAATCTTTACTAAATAGAGGGAAAGATATGACATATGTAGATAGCGTATTTGCTTCTATTTCAACTGCTACTTTCTTTGTTTCAATGGGTTTTTTAATTTTTGGAAGTTTAATTGGTTTAATGTTGGGGAAAAAAATATATCAAAAACATTTTTCAAAGCAAGTTAGAAAAGGCAACAAGTAATGACTAAAAAATATGTCTCATTTGATCCGAGAAGTAAACTAGCAGTGGTTTTATCTGCTAGTTTACTTTTGATGTTTCGGGTGAACTGGTTAATGGAAACTATTTTTGTTTTATTGATGTGCTTACTTTTAATTATTAATGGAGGTTGGAAAAAGGGAATTATTTTAATGTCATTGTACTATATTATCTTATCGATAGATTTACTGTTTTTTCAACAAATTACAGGTGCAGTGTCAGCCTTTTTATCGTTTTTCTTAGTAGCTAATCGTTTACTATTACCCCCAATTATGGCTGCGACATTTGCTATTAATAATACAAAAATGAGTGAATGGATTGCTGCAATGAAAAAAATGAACGTACCAAAATTTATCATTGTGCCATTTTCCGTGGTTTGTCGATTTTTCCCTGTTCTATTACAAGATTTCAAACAAATAAGATTAGCGATGAAATTTAGAGGAATTGGGATAAATTTTACTGACTTGTTCAAGCATCCGCTTTTAACGTTAGAATACATCGTTGTCCCAATTCTAGTATCTGTTGAATCAACCTCTATTGAATTATCTGCAGCAGCGCTTGTTCGAGGTCTTGGCAGTGTAGAGGAATCTACAAGTATTTATGAAGTGAAATTTAGAATTCAAGATATAATTTTATTACTAAGTTTAGTGATTTTTTTTACTGGAGGTTGGTTAATTAATGATTACATTAAATAAAATGTCACTATCTTATGAAGAGGAAACAATCCTTTCAGAAATTGATTTAAACATAAATTCTGGTGAATGTGTCGTTATTTGTGGTGAAAGCGGTAGTGGGAAATCATCATTAATTCGGGTTTTAAATGGCTTAATTCCTGAACTTTATGAAGGCGAAATTAATGGTGAAGGAGAAATATTAGGACATAGCCTTCCAGTTGAAAATTTCAATGAATTTGTTAAGGATATTGGTGTTGTTTTTCAAAATCCTAAAACGCAATTTTTTATGAATGATGTTTATTCAGAATTAGCTTTTTCAATGGAAAATTTTGCTTTTAAAAGAGTTGAGATGATAAAGCAAATTGCTATTATTTCAGAAACCTTTGATTTGAAAAAATATTGGTCAAATACTATGTTTGAATTATCAGGCGGTGAAAAACAGCGAATTGCCTTTGCTTCTTCATGTATGATCGACCATTCTTTATTTTTGTTAGATGAACCTTCAAGTAATTTAGATGATAAAAATATTCAAATATTAACAGATTCTATTCAATGGTTAAAAAATAAAAAGCAAACAATTATAGTAGCCGAGCATCGTTTATATTATTTACTACCTGTAGTAGATCGATTTATATTAATGAATGAGGGTCGAATAGTTAATGAATTTACTAAGGAAGAATTTTTAAGTAAAACGAGTGATGAGTTTAATCAATTGGGATTGAGATCTTTAAAGGAAACGGTATTATCTATCCCAGATTATTTAAAAGAACCTGATTCTAAAGAAGGAAAAAGTTCAAATAGTTTGTCTTGTGAAAAAATAGACTTTGGGTATAAAAAAAATATTACTAACTTGCAAATTGAAAAAATATTTTTCTCTTCGAATGAAGTTACAGGTATTATCGGAGAAAACGGTTCTGGAAAAACTACTCTTTCTCAAATATTAACGGGTCTTTTAAAAATAAAAACAGGAAACGTTTTTTATAATGAAAATAAGCAGACAGCCAAAGAACTAATCAAACGAAGCTTTTTAGTGATGCAAGATGTAAATTTACAATTATTTTTTGAAAGTGTCGAGAAAGAAATTTCAGCCAAAGCTAAACGATTAGATATTTTTGATGAAGTTATCGCTATGTTGGATTTAGAAAAATTACTAGACAGACATCCTCAAACTTTATCAGGAGGAGAAAAACAACGTGTTGCAATAGCAAGTGCTATTCTTTCGGGAAAAGACATCATTGTCATGGACGAGCCAACAAGTGGTTTGGATTTGAAACACATGAAAGAAGTTAGCAGTGTGATTAATACTATGAGACAATTCAATATTATTGTTATTATTATTTCTCATGACAAAGAATTCATTAACTTAACTTGTCAGCGTGTAGTTGAGCTTGGTCATGGTCAAATTTTATGTGATTCTATCTAAAGGTGAAAACCATGAATTGCAATGGAAAATTATGTTTGAAGTATGATAAAATAAATAAAGTAATTAAAAATGGTTAAAGGAGGACAAGAATGGGTATTAGTTTTATCTGGTTATTTATTTTAGTTGTTATACCAATGATTTGTTTTTCTTATTGGCTATTTTTTAGACCAACAAGTCTTTGGACAGGATTCTTTTTTGTTATTTCTACAGGAGTTTTGTATTTAATGCTGATTGTCCAAGCTGAACGATTAAATGCAGGATTGGCAATTTGGATAGCGATGCCGATTATTATTATTTTAGCATTAATTGGATTTTTAGGTATGTTTACAGGTGTGATTGCGTTGTTTTGGAATGAGCGATCTCTTTTGAAAAAAGAAGGTTTTTCTTTAAGTAATTTATTACCATTATTAGTGGCATTAGGATTAATTAGTTTTCAAATTGCTCTAATTGTATTAGCTTATTATGGACATAATCCTTATGTGATGTCATTATCGCTATTAATTAATTTAAGTTTCTTTTATGTTGTGGGTATCTTTTTCTTTTATTTGGTTACTTCGATTTTGTATAATCACTTTCCGCATAATAAAAATGTTGATTACATTATTGTTCTAGGTGCAGGATTAATTGATGGGGAGCGAGTAACACCATTATTAGCTAGTCGAATTGATGTGGCAGTTAAACTTTTTGAAAAGCAAAAAAATAAAAAAAGCCATCAACCAACAATCATTTTATCTGGTGGACAAGGACCAGATGAAAAAGTATCAGAAGCAAGAGCTATGATGAACTATGTAGAAGAAAAAAAATACCAATTAGGTAATATTTATTTGGAAGAAAAATCAACTAATACAAAAGAAAATTTACAGTTTTCAGAAGCGATTGCGTATCAAAAAGATAATATAAAAAACTTCAATCGTAAAAATATTGTAATAGCATCTAATAATTATCATATTTTAAGAGCGGGTAAATTAGCCTATCGATTAGGAATTTTTGCTCGTGGTGTTGGTTCAAAAACGAAAATGTATTATTTACCGACAGCTTTTATTAGAGAATACATTGGGTATTTGGCTTTAACTAAAAAAAGACATCTTATCATATTTGGTATCTTTTTATTCATTTCAATTGCTTCTCTAGTTTTAAAATTATTTGTATCATAGGATTGAAAATTTAATCTATAGCTTATAAAAATAGGCAAGAGGCTGACTATAAATTTGTCTTTCTCTTGCCTATTTCTTTACTTTAAAAAGGGACCAACAACATTTTTTGTTGATTAAAAATAGCAAGCTCGTGTACATTGTTAGCTTTTAAAAGTTGTCCCATTTCTAAAAAACCAAGTTCATAATCAGAAGCTACGTGTGCATCTGAACCAAGCGTAAAGAGTTTTCCACCAAGAGATATATAAAGAGGAATGGCATACTCATAGAGATGTCGGTTATTGTATTTAACAAAGCTTTTTGCATTTAGTTCAACAGCAAGTTTTTTATCAATCACTTTTTTAAAAAGTTCGATTAGCAAAGGTTCGGCGAATCGTTGATATTCAGATACATCAATGCTTAATTGTCGCATACCGTAATCAAAATGAGTTAGAATATTTGCTTGTGTCATCTTCTCAACAGAGAGAATCATCTGCTCATAATACTCAGTTATTAATTTCTTTTTTTCCCATTCTCGAACGATAGGGTCCATAAAATCAATCGCCCCATTTTGATGGGTGCTGAGTAGGATTAAATCATAAGGATTTTCCTCAACAAATTCTGTGATTAATTCATGTTGAGTAGGAACATAGCCGACTTCAATTCCCCTTAAAATTGAACGTTCATAACGTTGTTCTAATCGCTTTATTTCATCATTATATGTTTTAAAAATAGGTAGACTATCTTTAAATTCATCAGCAGGGTTATAAAAATCAAGGTGCTCAGTAGTGACTAATATCTTATTTGTTTTTTCTAAATACTTCTCAAAAGGTTCATCCGAATCAAAAGAATGGTGGGTATGCAAATGTTGGTCGTAATATTGTGTCATTGTTTATACTCCAATCTATGTATAGTTCTTTTTTATATTTTCTAAATCTACTAAAAATTTGTTTATTAACCACTTAGGTTTCTCTATTGTAGCATGTTTCCCAAGACTCATTAAATAACTAAAGGTATAATCAATATCCTCTCTAGCTAATGGCAAGTTAAGATAACCAGATTTATCTGAATAAACGGTAAGATATGGTGCTAATAGTTGATTTTCTAGCGATCTCACAACACCAGTTTTTGATAAGCGAATACTAGCTTGAAAAGTTTCTTTTTTTGTTAGTTTTTCTGGTACATCTCTTAAAGTAAGTGTTGAATGAAAGATTTCATCTGACACGTCTAGAGTTTCAAAGCGATCTATTCTAAAATGCCGAATATCTTCGAGTTCACAATCAGTGGCGTATAGATACCAAAAGCCACTTTGAAAGTAAACGCCAATGGGTTCTAATATTTTTTTAGAACTTTTTTTTGTCGAGTGATATATCCCGTAGATAATTCTTTTTTTTAAACAGGCTTGAATTACTTTTTCAATAAAAGGAGCAGCCAATTTTTGATCAGGAATCCTAACTTCAAATAGTTGCTCTAGATGAATAATTTGAGATTGAACTTGTTTGTGACTAATGCTTAATAGTTTTTGCTTGGCTTGTTCTGTATTAAATTTGAAGGGAAATTGATTGATATAAGAAATAGCATGAATGGCAAAAAAGATACTAATGACTTCCTCTTGATTGAATAGAACAGGTGGGAGTAAAGGCTGACTAATAAGTTTCATCCCACCATTTTTACCTTTTGTTGCCTCTATAAAAATACCCATATCTTCTAAATCCACGATGTATCGTTGGACAGTTCGTATCGAAATATCAAAGCGTGTAGCGATTTCAGTGGCAGTAAATTTTTGTTGTTGTTGCATGTACCAAAGAATTTCATAAAGTCTCTGATTTTTTTTCAATGATAGCACCTCTTTTTTATAATATGACAATAACTGTCGTATTTAAAAGATATCATAAGAATCATGAGGAGGGAAACAAATGACAAAAAAATATATAGAAGTAAAAGGTGCTAGGGAAGGGAATTTAAAAGATATAAATTTAAAAATTAAAAAAAATCAAGTAACAGCGTTTGTAGGTGTATCCGGATCAGGAAAAACATCATTAGTCCATCGTACGATTGGAGCAGAAGCTCAAAATCAAATGAATGATACGTATCCTGCCTTTATCAAAAATAGGTTGCCAAAAATGAGAACGCCTAATGTCGATAGTATTTCAAACTTATCTCCACCAATTATTGTTAATCAAAAGGGATTAGGAGATAATGAGCGCTCCACAGTTGGAACAGTAACTGATATTAATTCGTCATTAAGATTATTATTTTCTAGATTTGGAAAACCTTTTGTAGGTTACTCGGATGTTTTTTCGTTTAATAGTCCTAATGGTATGTGTTTAACTTGTGATGGATTAGGAAAAAAATTGACTTTCATTCTAGAAGAACTACTAGATCAAGAAAAAAGTTTAAATGACGGAGGAATAAGATTTAAAACGTTTGAACCGGGAAGTTATCGTTGGCGCCGATATGTCGATTCTGGTTTTTTTGATAATAATAAAAAGTTAAAAAACTTTTCAGTGGAAGAGATAGAAAGATTGCTTTATTCTGAACCAATCAAACCGCCTAATCCTAATGAAGGTTGGTATATGAGTAGCCAATATGAGGGAGTCATTCCGAGAATTGTTAAGACATTTATTAAAAATCCTTCTAAAACATATAAAAAATATGATGTAGAAATTCAACGGGTAACAAAAGAAAGTGTTTGTCCAACTTGCCAAGGACATCGGTTAAATAAAAAAGCACTATCTTGTAAAATTAAGGGCAGTCATATTTCTGAATGGCAAAAATTAGAGTTATCTGAGTTATTGTTAGTTTTAAAAAAGATTAAAAATCAAGACAATGAGTTAGTAGTGGATACAATCATGAAGCCGATTGAATCTTTATGTCAAGTCGGCTTGGGCTATCTAAGTCTTTCTCGAACAACAAATACGCTGTCAGGTGGAGAAAGTCAACGGGTTAAGTTGATTAAATATCTAGGGAGTAACTTATCTGATTTACTGTACATTATGGATGAACCAAGTACTGGACTTCATCCTCATGATTTAAGTAGTATTAGGTTGTTAATTAATCAAATTAGTCAAAATGATAACACGGTACTGATGATTGATCATGATCAAGAGATGATTTGTGAAGCGGATGAACTTATCGAATTAGGTCCCAATTCTGGATATGAAGGTGGTCAAGTGATATACCAAGGTAGCTTTGACCCATGGAAAAATGAACAAGCCAAAAGAAGTCAGTTGTATCGAGAAAAGTTAGTAATATCAGAAAATCAAGATTTTTTTAAGCTCAAAAATGTCACTTTCCATAATTTAGAAAAGGTGTTTGGGAAAATCCCTAAAAATCATCTAACAGCTATTACAGGTGTTGCTGGTTCTGGTAAGAGTTCATTTGTTAAGGTACTAAGAAAAAAATATTCGGAGGAAGTTATTTTAGTTAATCAAAAACAAATTAAAGGAAGTTGCCGCTCAACGGTAGCATCTTATATCGGTATTTATGATCGAATGAGAGACTTATTTGCAAAAGAGAATAAAATTAAGCCAGGTTATTTCAGTTTTAATGGATTAGGAGCTTGCCCAAATTGTAAAGGAAAGGGATTTGTTGAAACAGAGATGGCTTTTTTAGAATCTGTAAAAGTTCCTTGTGAAGCATGCAACGGGTTAAAATTTAGACCGGATGTTTTAAATTATCTTTATTTAGGTAAAAATATCATTGAAGTGTTAAATTTACGATTGTCAGATGCTTTCCATTTTTTTGATGATAAAAAAATAGTGAATCAAATCAAATGGTTAGTAAAGATTGGTATTGGTTATCTCACGTTAGGACAGACGTTAGATACATTGTCTGGTGGGGAGTTGCAGCGAGTAAAATTAAGTTTAGCTTTAGAAGAAACACAAAAATGTTTTGTTTTGGATGAGCCGACAACCGGTTTAAGTGATCAAGATTTAAGTAAATTAATGTCAGTTATTGATGAGTTAATACGCAATGGAAATACTGTTGTGATTATTGAGCATAATATGTTACTTGTGAGACAGTGTGATTGGCTGATTGACTTTGGACCTGGTTCTGGTAAACACGGAGGTAGAATTTTGTATGAAGGAATACCAGAAGAAATAACAAAATCTGTTGAATCGATAACAAAGAACTACTTATACTAAAAAATGATAAATTTGTGACTATTGTTATTAATTCTACAAAAGCCTCTCATTTTTTGTTATAGTTATATTATTGAAAAAAGAGTGGGACAGGAAAGGATTAATGAATGAAGAAATTAGGATTAAATTTAGGAAGTATTTTTTTAGGATTAATAATTGTACTAGGAATTGGAGTTAGAGCTTATGCTGATACAGAGCAACCATCGATGATGGATTTGATTAAAGAAGCAAACTACCAAGCTTTAGATTCTGATAAACCAAAATCAGCTGTGTTAGTTGATGGTAATACAGGGAAATTATTATGGGGAGAAAACGAAGATTTACCTCACAATCCAGCAAGTATTATGAAATTAATGGTGATTTACTTAACTTATGAAGCAATGGCTGAAGGTAAATTTTCAATGGACACAGAAATTGTAGCGACACCAAGACACCAACAAATTGCAGGGATTTATGAAATCAGTAATAATAAAATCCAAGCAGGTGTTTCTTATCCAGTGAAAGAGTTAATTCCTATGGCATTGGTTCCATCATCTAATGTGGCAACGATGATGCTAGCTGAACAAGTGGACCCAAATGCTGTATCGTTCTTAAAAAAAATGAATGATAAAGCACAAGAGTTAGGAATGAAAAACACAAAAATCGTTAATGCAACTGGGGCAGAAGTGTCATCATTTCAAGGATTATATGCTACCGAAGGAATTGATACGACATCGTTAGATCAAACGGGCTCGAACGTAACGACAGCTAAAGATTTTGCGTTGTTTTCATTTCACTTAATTAAAAATTTTCCTCAGATTTTAGAATTTACGAGTTCACCAACTGTAACAGTTATGAAGGGAACGCCGCAAGAAGAAACATTTGAAACATATAATTACTCAATTCCAGCTAATGGAAAGATTTATGAAGATGTGGATAAAAATTATGACTTTGAAGGTGTAGATGGATTGAAAACAGGATCAAGTCCTTCTGGAGCCTTTAATATTGACGCTACAGCCAAGAGAGGCGATCTTAGACTGATTGCAGTTGCTTTTGGTGTGGGTGATTGGAGCGATCAAACAGGGGAGTACAAGCGCCATCCTTTTGTAAATGCTATGTTAAATTATGGTTTTAATCACTTTGAATATAAAGAGCTCGCTAAAAAAGGTGAACAAACGATTAATGATCAAGAAGTTAATTTAGCTGAACCATTAAAAGATGTTGTGAAAAAAGAAGATACCCCTAAACTTATACTAAATGATGATAAAACGGTGACTGTTGATAATGCACTAAAAGCTGTTTCAGAAACAGTTGATCCGGTATCAACTAAGTATGAAGTAGTCGATCAAGGTAAAGATGATAAAGATATAGTAGAAAAAACTAAAAAACAAACAAAAAATATTATTGATGGAGTCAATAAAAAAATTGATATGTCTAATCCAATAATTAAAGCGGTAGTAATTACTTTCAGCGTTATCTTTTTCTTAATTATTCTTCTTGTGATATTATTAGTGAGAGGTAATCGTAAACGTAAAAAAGCCCGTCAAAATCGTATAAAACGCTTTGAAGAAAAAGCAAAAGAAGAAGAATAAAAAAGTTATTTGGAAGGAGAAATAATAATGAAAAGCTATCCATTAAATAATGGTATGACAATTCCTGCAGTTGGCTTTGGTACATGGCAAGCAGCTAACGGAGAAATAGCAGAACAATCTGTTTTGAGCGCTCTTGAAGCAGGATATCGTCATATTGACACAGCTGCAAGATATGAAAACGAAGAAAGCGTTGGAAATGCTATCAGACAATCCGGTATCCCTCGTGAAGAGTTGTTTATAACAACAAAAGTATGGAATGATCACCATTCTTATGATAAAACAAAACAAGCGATTGATGATTCTTTGAATAGATTAGGCTTAGATTATGTTGATTTGTACTTAATTCATTGGCCGAATCCTCTAGAAATTCGTGGAGATTATCCAAAAGCAAATGCTGAAAGTTGGCGAGCAATGGAAGAAGCGGTTGCTTTAGGTAAAGTGAAAGCGATAGGGGTATCTAATTTTCATCCACATCATCTAACTGAGTTATTAAAGACAGCTAAAATTAAACCAGTTGTCAATCAAATCTTCTTGAATCCAAGTGATATGCAACCTGAAATTGTTTCTTTTTGTCAGGAACATGATATTTTACTCGAAGGCTATAGCCCATTAGGAAGAGGAAAAATTTTTGAGTTAGAGAGCTTACAAGAGATGGCTGATAAATATCAAAAATCTGTGGCTCAAATCGTTTTAAAATGGTCAGTTCAACACGGATTTGTTCCATTACCAAAATCAGTGACACCAGCTAGAATTACTGAAAATATTAATTTATTTGATTTTGAACTATCACATGATGATATGAAAATAATTGATGGACTTCGTGGTGAAGCAGGATATGCTGTGAACCCAGATGAAGTAGCTTTTTAGAAGTAAATAGGTTTATTTGCAAATAGTTGCGAATAAACCTATTTTTTTATATTACAATAGTTGAAAAAAAGACTATTTTAATATAGTATTTATTATTGATAGAGAACGAGGTGATAGGATGAAAAATTTAATAAAATTAATATCAAATCGAGCAATTATTATAGCTTTATTAATTTTGCTTCAGTTAGGGTTACTTTTTGCCATCATATTTAGGTTTCAAGAATATTTTGTTTATTTTTATACAACGTATATCATAGTATCTGCAGTAGTTATTATAAAAATTGTCAATAGTCGAACGAACCCAGCATACAAAATTGCTTGGATTATTCCAATCATGTTGATTCCTATTTTTGGGACGGTTATTTATTTAGTTTTTGGTCGAATTCGCTTTACAAAAGAGGATAAACGAAAAATGTCCCGAATCCAGCAAAAAGAAATGGAATTAATGCAGGAAACAGTCAAAGCTGTACAGATTGAAGATGGTAACCAAGATGCAGTTATTCAATCCAATTACTTAACACAGTATGGTGAAGGAGCTTTGTTTAAAAATACAACCAGTCAGTATTTTCCGTTAGGAGAAACTGCATTTAAAGCCATGCTTGAAGAATTAGAAAAGGCTGAGAAATACATTTTTATGGAATATTTTATTGTAGAAGAAGGAAAAATGTGGGATGCGATTCTTGAGGTTTTAGTTAGAAAAGCTGAAGAAGGGCTAGATGTTCGTTTTATCTATGATGATTTTGGATGTCTGTATACCTTGCCACATCACTATTACCGAAAATTAGAAAACTTAGGTATTAAAAGTTGTGTTTTTAACCCATTTGTACCTGTCTTATCTTCAATTTTTAATAATCGTAATCACCGAAAAATCACAGTGATTGATGGTAAAGTAGCCTTTACAGGTGGGATTAATTTAGCTGATGAATATATCAATGAAATCGATCGTTTTGGTCACTGGAAAGATAACTCAATCATGGTTAAAGGAGAAGCTGCTTGGGGATTTACCTTATTATTCTTATCTTTATGGGAATTTATTTATAGTGATGATGATGAGTTAAGTGATTTTTATCCAACATATAAAGAGGGAGAATTACCTGAATCAGAAGGCTATTTCCAACCTTACGTCGATTCACCTTTTGATAGTGAAACAGTGGGAATGAATGTTTACTTAAATCTAATTAATCGTGCCAAAGATTATGTTTATATCACCACACCTTATCTTATTATTGATAACTTATTGATGGAAGCCTTGTGTGTTTCTGCTAAAAGCGGGGTTGATATCAGAATAATAGTGCCACATCAACCAGATAAGTGGTATGTTCATGCTGTTACACGTTCTAACTATGAACAATTAATCGAAGCAGGAGTTAAAATTTATGAGTATACACCTGGATTTATTCATTCTAAAACCTTTGTGGTTGATGGCGTATATGCAACAGTTGGAACAATTAATTTAGACTATCGCAGTTTGTTCTTACATTTCGAATGTGGAATTTGGATGTATAAAACACCGTCTGTTTTAGAAGTTTACGAAGATCATATGCAAACAGAAGCCGCTAGTCAGTTAATTACTTTAGAAGAAGCAAATGATATAAAATGGACCACACGCCTAGGAAGAGCAACCTTAGCAGTCTTTTCCCCGTTGTTATAAAGGGCGTATTTTATGGCGTTTTGCTCATAGTAACTGGAAAGAATAACAATTAACCCGTTTTTTGGTTAATAGTTATTCTTGAAGTTATCTAAAAGAGCAGCCAAAAAATACCTGACTAAAAAAGGGTGTATTTTATGGCGTTTTGCTCATAGTAACTGGAGAGAATAACAATTAACCCGTTTTTTGGTTAATAGTTATTCTTGAAGTTATCTAAAAGAGCAGCCAAAAAATACCTGACTAAAAAAGAGTGTATTTTGAGGCGTTTTGTTTAGAAATTAAAAGAATAGATTGAAAGTTATTTTGTCTAAAGCAAAATAACTTTTTTATCTTGCTTTTTTTAGGATAAAATGTGCTTGTCATTTAATATTTTATGATATGATACTTGGTAAAGATAAGTAAGAAAAGAGTGGAAGTATGGCAGATATTTATTTAGATCATGCAGCAACAACACCAATGCATGAAGAAGTAATTAAAGAGATGACAAGAATTATGACAACTGTTTACGGGAATCCGTCTAGCATTCATCGCTTTGGACGTCAAGCAGATTTTGAATTAGAAAACGCTCGTGAAGAAATAGCTAAAGCGATTAACGCTCAACCTGTAGAAATTATTTTTAATAGCGGTGGAACGGAAGGGGATAATACAGCCCTAATCCAGACTGCTTTAGATAAAAAAGAAGTTGGAACACATATTATTTCGACTAATGTGGAACACAGTGCAGTCACTCATTCATTAGAATACCTAGAGTCACTAGGATTTGAAGTGACTTATTTACCTGTTGATGAAACGGGTGCAATTTCAGTAGAACAGGTCGAAGAAGCGTTGAGGGAAGAGACAATTCTTGTTTCTGTGATGTATGGAAATAACGAAGTAGGAACCATTCAACCAATTAAAGAAATTGGTGAGTTATTAGAAAGTCATCAAGCCTTGTTTCATACCGATGCAGTCCAAGCCTTTGGAACAGAAACGATTGATGTCAAAGAATTAAAAGTAGACTATTTAAGTGTCTCAGGCCATAAAATTAATGGACCTAAAGGTGTGGGTTTACTTTACATAAAAAAAGGGGCTTTAGTGCCAGTAATGCTCCATGGTGGCGAGCAAGAAGAGAAAAAACGTGCTGGAACTGAAAATTTAGCAGGAATTGCAGGATTAGCAAAAGCTATAACAATTTTGACTGATGAACAAAAAATAGCGAATCGAGAAAAATATAAACTATTTAAATCAATCATTATAGATAAATTAACCGAAAATAAGGTGGATTTTGAAATAAATGGTGATGAAAATAATTACTTAGCACATATTTTGAATATCTGGATTAAAGGGATTCCAAGTAATATCTTACTTTCAAAACTTGATTTGTTAGGCTTTGCCATTTCAACGGGTTCAGCATGTAGCGCTGGGAACGTTGCGCCATCACCAATTATTAAAGTGATGAAAAAAAATTATCCAGAAGCAGCTGTTGAATCCATTCGAATTAGTTTTGGACTTGGTTTAAATGAAGATGATATAGAGTTGTTTGCCGAAAAATTAGTAACAAGTATTCAAAGTTTTATCTAAAATGGCATAGCTTTTTAAAAGCGGATTGTTTATAATTAAACATAAGAATACGTTTTAGGAGGAATTATATGTCTTTTTTAGATAAAGCAACTGTTGAAGGTAGCACAACATATTACAAAATTAAAGATACAGCTAGAGCTTATGCGTTTAAGGATTACGGGTTCAAAGAATCAGCTTCAGGAAACTTCCAATTGGTTCGTCCGTTAGATACAAATCCTCAAAATAAACAAAGCCCTAAATTAAAAATTACTGTAGCAAAAGATTTAAAAACGTTGAAAATGTCAATCACAACACCTAATGGTTTAAAAAGCATGAATATTTTTAAGGGAGATACCCACGTAGAAAAACAAGCACAATTTAATTATATTATGGCTGATTTAATGCACTACGGCTGTTTAGAAGAAGCTTAAAAAAAGAAGAACAAAACTGATATTTTCAGTCTTGTTCTTCTTTTTTTATTTATTTTATATATCTTTTTGATAGAACTAGCATCATAATACCTAAGAAAATAAAATACAGTGGCATTATTATCAGAGAACCATTATGGAGATGAATCATGCAAAAGTTATTAAACTAACAAGTAGATAATAACCTAGACTAAAGACGACTTCAGTTGCTACGACTTGGCAGTGCAGTTCCTGTTCTGAGTAAAGTAAAAATACTTTAAAGGAAATAATAAGAAATAGATGATTTTTTCTTAAAAAATGTATATAATGAAAACACTGAAAAATTACGACCTTCAAATCGTATTAGATTTCAGAATCTAAGAAATGATGGTGATTGAATGAAAGATAACAGCGAAATTCGTGTTGTTGTTGGAATGAGCGGTGGGGTTGATTCATCTGTAACAGCCTTATTGTTAAAAGAGCAAGGGTATGACGTGGTCGGTGTCTTTATGAAAAATTGGGACGACACTGATGAGAATGGCGTTTGTACTGCAACAGAAGATTATAAGGATGTTGCTAAAGTAGCAAACCAAATTGGTGTCCCTTATTATTCTGTAAACTTTGAAAAAGAATATTGGGACCGTGTGTTTGAATATTTCTTAGCGGAATATCGCTTAGGCAGAACGCCTAATCCTGATGTTATGTGTAATAAAGAAATTAAATTTAAAGCCTTTTTAGACTATGCAATGAAACTTGGCGCAGATTATGTTGCGACGGGGCATTATGCCCAAGTAACTAGAGATGACGATGGAACAACGCATATGCTAAGAGGTGTTGATAATAATAAAGATCAAACATACTTTTTAAGTCAATTGTCACAAGAGCAATTAGCTAAAACCATGTTTCCGCTTGGGCATATGGAGAAAAAAGAAGTTCGCGAGATCGCTGAACGAGCTAATTTAGCTACAGCTAAGAAAAAAGATTCAACGGGTGTTTGTTTTATTGGTGAGAAAAACTTTAAAGAATTTCTAGGTCGTTTCTTACCAGCCCAACCAGGTAAAATGGTTACTCTTGATGGTCAAGTTAAAGGGGATCATGCAGGCTTAATGTATTATACAATCGGTCAACGTCAAGGTTTAGGTATTGGCGGTGGACAAGGTGAATCGAGTGAACCTTGGTTTGTAGTTGGAAAAGAATTAGAAACGAATACTTTATTGGTTGGACAAGGGTTCCATCATGAGCATTTGTATGCTACAAAATTGACTGCAAGTGAAGTTCATTTTACTGTAGATACACCACTTGAAAAAGAATTTAGTTGTACTGCTAAATTCCGTTATCGCCAACAAGATACTGGTGTTAAAGTTGTCTTAAATGATGACCAAACAAAGGCTACTGTTATTTTTGATGAACCAGTTAGAGCCATCACACCAGGACAAGCAGTTGTCTTCTATGATGGAGATGAGTGTTTAGGTGGCGGTTTAATTGATGCAGCCTTTAATGGAGAAATCCAAAGACAGTATGTTTAAGAAAATATAGTTTTTAGTTGACAGTTATTTAAAAATGATTTATAGTCGTATGTGTTGATACAATTAAATAGATTTGTTAGGTGAGGCTCCTATATGAACATAGGCTACTGCCCAAAAACGTCGAGAGACGCCAATGGGTATAACAGGAATTACCGATTTAAGGTTCTTCTTAACGTAGCTAAAGCAACTGCTTTTACGTTGTATAGTGCTAAAACTCAACGAAGGGATCTTAAGAATGCTTATTTAGTGATGAATTCATACCTCTCGTCGAGTTTTTGGCGAGAGGTTTTTTGTATGAACAGCACATCAGAGAAAAGGAGATGGAAACAAATGGACGACAGTAGTCAGAGTGAAAGTCAAAAGGGTTTGTGTTGTAAGAATTATGTTTTAGAAGATTTCTATTATTGTTTATTTGTTTCTAGAAAATAAGTAATTCGCTTCTTTATCGTACGTCTTTCATAAACCCATGTAAGTTAGGAGGAAACCACATGCCAGAAGTAATGATTTTTTTACTATTCGTTAGCGTTGGATTGTCTCTTTGGGTGATATTTTATGGAAAGAAGGTAAGAAAAAATGGAAAGAAAAGAAAAAACGGTTCAAAAAAACGAGATTAATTATACTGTGTTTTCACAAGAAACAACAGAAAGTGTTTTAAATAAGTTTAAAAGTAATTTAAAGGGTCTTTCTACACAGGAGGCAGAAGAGTTAAGAGGGCTTCACGGAGAGAATGTTATCTCTCATGGGAAGAAAACACCGCTCATTGTGGAAGTTCTAAAAGCTTATTTTACACCATTCACCATCGTATTAATTACATTAGCTATTATTTCATTCTTCACTGATTATGTGATTGTACCTGTGGAGGATCGTGATTTAACAGGCGTTATTATCATTTCTGCGATGGTCTTTTTAAGTGGTACGATGACCTTGATTCAATCAGTCAGATCAAGTAAAGCGGCTGAAAAATTAGGTAATTTAGTAAAAGTAACAGCCACTGTATTGCGTAATGGAAAAGAAATTGAACTGTCAATCGAAGAATTAGTTTGTGGTGATATTGTTAAGTTAGCTGCGGGCGATATGATTCCGGCTGATATTCGCTTGATCCACACGAAAGATTTATTTGTTTCACAAGCTGCGATGACCGGTGAAAGTTATCCAGTAGAGAAAAAAGCTCACTATGAAATGTTGGAACACAGCAGTGAAACTGATTTAGAAAATATTGCTTACATGGGAAGTAACGTTGTGAGTGGTAGTGCAACAGGAATTATCGTTGCTGTTGGAAATAAGACATTGTTTGGTCAGATTGCAAAAGACGTGACAGAATCTAAAACATTAACGAATTTCGATATTGGCATTAATAAAACATCTTGGTTATTAATTCGCTTTATGCTTGTTATGGCACCAACAGTTTTCTTGATTAACGGCTTAACAAAAGGTGATTGGTTAGAGGCTTTCCTATTTGGTTTATCAGTAGCAGTTGGGTTAACACCTGAAATGTTACCGATGATTGTGACAACTAACTTAGTTAAAGGTGCATCTGCAATGGCTAAAAAAGGAACAATTATCAAAAATTTAAACGCTATTCAAAATTTTGGCGCGATAGATATTTTATGTACAGATAAAACAGGAACACTGACACAAGACAAAATTATTTTAGAGTATCATCTAGATGTAGATGGTAAAGAAGATGATCGTGTCCTACGTCATGCCTTCTTTAATAGTTATTATCAAACAGGATTACGTAATTTAATGGATAAAGCAATCATTGATTCTGCTAATGAAGAATTAGATATTAATGTTGAAAATTACAACAAAATAGATGAAATACCTTTTGACTTCCAACGTCGTCGTATGAGTGTTGTGATTGAAGATAACAGTGGTAAAACTCAAATGATTACAAAAGGTGCCGTTGAGGAAATGCTAGAAATATCAAGCTATGTTGATTATAAAGGCAAAGTTATCGCTTTGACAGAAGAGCTTAAAGGAACTATCTTAAAAACAGTAGATGAGCTAAATGAGGATGGTTTACGTGTGATTGCTGTGGCACAAAAAACAAATCCAAGTGTTGTCGGAGAATTCTCAATTAAAGATGAAAGTGAAATGGTCTTAATTGGTTATCTAGCTTTCTTAGATCCTCCAAAAGAAACAACAAAAGACGCCTTAGAAGCATTGAAAAAACATGGTGTAGCAGTTAAAGTTCTAACTGGAGATAATGCACTTGTCACTAAATCAGTTTGTAAACAGGTTGGTTTAGAAAATGAAGTGCTGATTACAGGTAGTGAGTTATCTAAGATGAGTGATAGTGAATTAACTGTTATTGCTGAGAAACATAATATCTTTGTTAAATTATCACCAGCCCAAAAAACACGCTTAGTTCGTATTTTAAGAGAAGCCGGTCATACGGTAGGATTTATGGGAGATGGTATCAATGATGCTCCAGCAATGAAAGAAGCAGATGTAGGTATCTCAGTTGATACAGCTGTTGATATTGCCAAAGAATCAGCCGATGTTATCTTACTGGATAAAGACTTAATGATTTTAGAACGTGGAATTTTATCAGGACGTACTATTTTTGGAAATATCATGAAATATGTGAAAATGACGGCTAGTTCTAACTTTGGAAATATGTTCTCAGTTGTTGTTGCAAGTATTTTCTTACCCTTCTTGCCAATGTTGCCATTACAATTATTATTCTTAAATTTAATTTATGACATTTCTTGTATGTCAATTCCTTGGGATAATATGGACCAAGAATACCTAGAAGAACCTAAAAAATGGGATTCATCAAGTATTGGTTCATTTATGAAGTGGTTAGGACCAACAAGTTCAATTTTCGATATTACAACATATATTTTAATGTACTTTGTGATTTGTCCAGCGGTTGTTGGGGGATCATATCACACATTAACAGCGGAGCAACAAGTCGTATTTATCGCTGTGTTCCATGCGGGGTGGTTCGTTGAATCACTATGGTCTCAAACTTTAGTTATTCACACATTAAGAACACCAAAAGTACCATTTTTACAAAGTAATGCGTCATTTATTTTAACAACTGTTACAACAATCGGAATTGCGATTGGCTCAATCTTACCATTTACAGCATTTGGTGAAAGATTAGATCTAGCACCACTGCCATCAAATTATTGGGGCTGGTTAGCAATTACGGTTATTGCGTACTTATTATTAGTCATGTTTGTTAAAAAAATATATGTGAAACGTTTTGGAGAATTATTATAGAAATTAAGATTAGAGGTGGACACGATTGTGT
>CAUQFM010000030.1:0-21005 GCA_963517295.1 uncultured Vagococcus sp. | reverse complement strand
TTTTTTTGATACAAACATCTACAGAAGGCATATAAATAATGAATACAGTCATATTTAGAGTAAATAATAAAAGTATTTCTCATCAAGATATGCTTAATGACTTAGATTTATCGTTCTAAAAAAAATCTCCTAACCTTATTTTGGTTAAGAGATTTTTTCTATTTATTCAGCTTCTTCTTGGAACTGACTATTATACAGTTTTTCATAGAAGCCTTTTTTAGCAATTAAAGTATCATGGTCTCCTTGTTCGATAATTTGACCTTGATCCATAACTAAGATTAAGTCAGCATCTCGGATAGTGGATAACCTATGAGCAATCACGAAACTTGTTCGCCCTTCCATAACCTTATCCATAGCCTTTTGTATCAGACTTTCTAAACGTGTGTCCACTGAACTAGTTGCTTCATCTAAAATCAGGATTTTAGGATCTGAAATCACAGCACGTGCAATGGTTAGTAATTGTTTTTGACCTAAGGAAACATTGTCTCCCTCTTCATTGATCGCCATGTTATACCCATCAGGCATCGTACGGATAAAATGATCCACATTGGCTGTTTTAGCTGCGTCAACTATTTCATAATCTGTCGCATCTAATTTACCAAATCGAATGTTTTCACCAATCGTATCATTATAAAGCCAAGCATCTTGAAGTACCATACCAAAAAGAGAGCGCACATCACTTCGGTTCATTTTTTTAGTATCCACGCCATCAATCTTGATAGCTCCCTCAGTTACATCATAGAAACGCATTAGAAGATTAATTAATGTCGTTTTACCAGCCCCAGTTGGACCAACAACTGCTACTGTTTGCCCACTTTTAACTTCAACATTTAAATTTTCAATTAAGGGTTTCTTTGAATCGTAACTAAAAGAGACGTTTTCAAAGCTGACATGACCTTCAATTTTTTCTGGTAAGGGAATATCTTGTTCGTTTAAAACATCTTCTGGTTCATCCATAATTTCAAAGACACGCTTTGTTGCTGCTGAAGCACTTTGAATGACAGATGATAGTTGAGTAATTTGTCCCATTGGTTGGCTAACTTGCCAAACATATTGAATAAAAGCTTGTAAGTTACCGAGTAGCAACGTACCTTGAATGATGTAATAAGAACCAAAAACGGCCACACCTACATAAGCACTGTAGGCTGTTAGGTTCACTAAAGGCATCATTAATCCCGAGATTGCAGCTGCTCTAAAACCATTATGAGCTAATTTTTTATTAACAGCTTTAAAATCCGTCATCGTTTGTTCTTCTCGACCATATAATTTTAAAATATTAAATCCAGTTAAGTTTTCTTGTACAAACCCATTTAAATCACCTAAAGAATCTTGTTGTTTTTTGAAATATTTTTGAGAAATATTAACAACAATTTTAGAAATAATAATTGACAGTGGAATGATAATAATAACAATCATGGCTAATTTAGTATTGATCATCAACATGGCTGCAATCGCAATCGTCAATCCTAATATGGCATTGATAATCGCAATAAAACTTTGTTGCATTGCATTACTCACTGCATCCACGTCATTTGTCACACGTGAAAGGATATCACCAAATTGATTTTTATCAAAATAAGAGACAGGTAGACGATTAATTTTTTTGTCCAAATCACGTCTTAAATCTCGCATAGAATGTTGAACCACATTCGTCATAAAACGTTGTGATAAATAATTAGCCACACTGTAGATAATTCCAATAATCATAACAACAATTAAAACTTTTCCAATATAATCAAAATCAAGGCTTTGACCATCTTTTATATTCTGTGCAACTCTTGTCGTTGGCAATCCTGTAATATAAGGAAAAATACCATTCATCACAACAGCGACAACAGCCATAAAAATTGCCAAGAAAAAACTACCTTTGTATGGAGAGATATAGGCATACAATCGACTTAATAATCCGAATGATTTTTTCATGCTAACTCCTCCTCTGTTAATTGTGATGAGGCAATATCATAATAAATAGAACAGTCTTTCAGTAATTCTTTATGTGTTCCAGTTCCTACCACATTACCTTCGTTTAAAACAATAATTTTATCTGCATGCATAATCGTACTAATACGTTGTGCGACGATTAAAACCGTTGATTCAGTTGTTTCTTTTTTAAGTCTTGTTCTGAGTGTTGCGTCTGTCTTATAGTCTAAAGCTGAAAAACTATCATCAAACACATAGATAGCTGGTTTTCTAATCAATGCACGGGCAATTGCCAGACGTTGTTTTTGTCCACCTGAAAAGTTTGAACCACCTTCAGAAATTGGTTCTTCCAATCCTTTTTCTTTTTGAGCTATAAATTCTGTTGCTTGAGCAATATCTAAAGCTTCACGCATCTCAGCTTCAGTTGCATCTGGCTTTCCATATCTTAAATTACTCTCAATTGTTCCAGAAAAAAGTAACGCTTTTTGAGGAATGAATCCAATCTTATGTCGTAAGGCTGATAATTTATAATCCCTCACATCTACACCGTCAATCGTAATTGACCCTCTTGAAACGTCATAAAATCGAGGTATCAATTGAATTAGCGTTGATTTCCCACTACCAGTACTTCCGATAAAGGCTACAGTTTCCCCTGGATTAGCGGTAAAAGAGACATCACGAATCACGGGGCTTTCTGAATTTCCTGGATAAGCAAATGAAACATCACTAAATGATAAGACACCATTTGTTTCAGTTTCTGTTACACCATTTACATTATCTTGAATAGCTGGTTCCATATCTAATACCTCTTGAACACGAGCTGCTGAAACGGCTGCTCGTGGATACATCATGAAAACAGATGAGAATAGAAGGAATGAAAATAGTGCGTGGAAAATATATTCAATAAAGGCGATTAAGTTTCCTACTTCTAAGTTTCCTGCATCAATTTGAACACTACCAAACCAAATAACAAGGACCATTACAATATTAAATAAAAAGAAAAATGCTGGTTGTGCAATTGCCATTAACTTAAATAATTTTTTTGAACTTTCCGCATACTCTGTGTTTACTTTATCAAATCTCTTTTCTTCAAAAGGTTCATTAACAAAAGCACGGATTACTCGAAGTCCTGATAAATTTTCTCTTAAAATCTTATTAATATTATCCAAATTCTTCTGTTGCTTATCAGATAAAGGCTCTGATCGTTTTCCAATAATTAATATACCACCTAGTAAAAAAGGTAACGCACCAATTACAAAAGCAGTTAACGAAGGACTAGTTCTAACAATCATAAAGACACTTGAGGCAAACATAATAGGTGTTATAAATCCTATTCTTAAAATCATTCCCATAAATGTCATCACTTGGAAGGCATCATTAGTTGTTCTTGTAATCAGAGAAGACATTCCAATTTTTTCATATTCTTGATGTGAAAACCGTTGGATATTTCCCATCATGTCATCTCTCATCTGTTGAACCAATTTCGTATTTATTTTAGCCCCCACAACGGCCAGACCAACATATAATATTATTCCTACGATAATTGTCATAATCATGAAACTACCCATTTTTTTTACATACTCAAAATCACTGTTAACAATTCCTACATCCAACATTTTTGCTAGTAGTGTCGGCAAGCCTAACTCTATAATCACAAAACCAAAAACGCAGACCATATTAAGAAGTAACAGCCCTTTTTGTCGCATTGCATAATGCCACATTATTTTCATCTAACCATCTCCTAACTAAAAAAATTAAATACCATGCTTTTTCTAACATACCATATTTATTTAAAAAAAGCCTATCTTTTTTGATTATTTCAAAAGGACATTTTTTATTTTTGTCGCATGAATAGATTAAAAACAGAGGCTGAACCAATTGCCAGCCTCTGTCTTGTTTATCCGAATAATTTTTAATAGTCAGAGAAAAAACGATTTTTAACCCACTCTTATTTTTCAACGGCACCATTTAATTGTTTGCTTTTTTTCTTTCTTCTATTATTACTTTTATTTGACTTGCTACAACTGATAGCATTCCCAATGTAAATATAATATTAATTAATATATTTCCTTGGCAAAAAATAACTGCTATCAAAATATTCATGATTAACCCAAATACCAAAAGACCTAAAATCATTAACTTCCCCCTTAACTTTAACCATTTTTATTATACTATTTGAAAATAAAAAAAATAAGTCATAAATTCTTAGTTTTTTCTGAATTTTATCTTAGTTTTAAAAATGGTATAATAAAAAAAAGAAAGGTTTGATTAAAATGACTCATATAAATGAAGCTACTGTCTCTGAAAAAGAATTATTGACAACTGGTTACCGAAAATATTCTGGTGACACGATGACTATTTTCTATAACACAGACAAATGTCAGCATGTTGGTAATTGTGTTCGTGGTAATCCTGATGTTTTTGAAGTTGGTAGACGTCCTTGGATTATTACTGATAACGCTGATAATCCTACTAATGAATCTGTGATTAATTCTTGTCCTACTGGAGCCTTAAAATTTATTAAGAAGGAGCAAAAGCAAATGATAACTTATAATGAAGAAAACAATCGCTTTGTTGCTATGAATCAAAAGGATGAAGAAATCGGGGAAACAACTTGGTCCAATGCGGGTGAATCTATGATTATTATTGACCACACCTCTATCCATCAAGACTATAGAGGCTTAGGTATTGGTGACCAACTCATTGCTTTAACTGTCTCTTACGCTAGACAACATAATAAAAAAGTCATTCCTCTTTGTCCTTTCGCCAAAAAAGAATTTGATCAAAAAAAGGAATATCAAGATGTTTTAAAATAAAAAATTAAACTAAAATCAAAGAGAATTTCTTTTATCCTTTGATTTTAGTTTTTACTTTTTTACGTAATGAATGTTTCTATACAATTACTTGTGATTATGATAGAATGAACCTAATTGTTGAAGGAAAATCCTTCACACGCGAGACGGTGAATTTTTATCTTAGAATGAAACACAACAAGGTTTCATGTAGCTACTGAAATAATTTTAGTAGTCACTATAGTGAAAAAGCAGGTGCTATCGACACCTCAGTTTGTTGTGTTTAAAAATATATTAACTCACTAAAAAAACAATCAAAGGAGATTTTTATATGATTTATAAAGTATATTATCAAGATGACAAAAAAAATAGTCCACAGAGAGAGAAGACGGTTTCTCTATACATGGAAGCAACTTCCCAAGTAGAAGCAAGAAAAATAATCGAAACAAATACCCCGTATAACATTGAATTAATTCAACTTTTAGAAGGCAATCACTTAGAGTACGAAAAAGAAAATGCTGACTTTAAATTTGTGGAGTTTGACTAATCATGAAAGTTCAAATAAAAAACAATGAAACAGGTGTTTTCGGCATCGGTGGACTTGGTGAAATTGGAAAAAATTCGTATGGGGTCCAATTTCAAGACGAAATTATCATGATTGATGCTGGTATCAAATTTCCAGAGGATGACTTACTAGGTATTGACTATGTTATTCCTGATTACCAATATATTCTTAAAAATTTAAGCAAAGTAAAAGCTTTGGTTATTACTCATGGACATGAAGATCATATTGGTGGTATTCCTTTTCTTTTAAAACAAGCAAATATCCCTGTCTATGCTGGACCTCTTGCTATGGCTTTAATTCGTAACAAACTAGATGAGCATGGTTTATTAAGAGATGCTGAACTTCATGAAGTGAATGAAGAGTCTGTCATCAAATTCAGAAAAACTTCGATTAGTTTTTATCGTACAACTCATAGTATTCCAGAAGCTAACGGTGTCATCGTTAAAACACCTTCTGGCAATGTAGTTTACTCAGGCGATTTCAAATTTGATTTTACCCCTGTAGGTGAACCGGCAGATTTACATAAAATGGCTAGATTAGGTGAAGAAGGTGTATTATGTCTATTATCAGATAGTACAAATGCTGAAATCCCTGACTTTACAAAATCTGAAAAAGTCATTGGTGAATCTATTTTAAAAATTATTGAAAAAGTTGATGGTCGTGTTATTTTCGCTACGTTTGCTTCTAACATTTTCAGACTACAACAAACAGCACAAGCTGCTGTAAAAACAGGTCGAAAAATTGCTGTCTTTGGACGTAGTATGGAAAATGCTATGGTTAATGGTCGTGCTTTAGGTTACATCAACGTGCCCGATGATACATTTATTGATAGTCGTGAAATTAATAAATATCCAGCTAAGGAAATTATGATTTTATGTACTGGTTCTCAAGGTGAACCTATGGCGGCTTTAAGTCGTATTGCCAACGGGACTCACCGTCAAATTTCGATTCAACCAGATGATACGGTTATTTTCTCAAGCTCTCCAATTCCAGGTAATACAACCAGCGTGAATCGTTTAATTAACTTACTTTCAGAAGCGGGAGCTAATGTTATTCATGGTAAAGTTAATAATATTCATACTTCTGGACATGGTGGTCAGCAAGAACAAAAATTATTACTCCGTTTATTGAAACCTAAATATTTTATCCCTGTTCATGGTGAATACCGCATGTTAAATGTTCATTCACAATCAGCACAAGCTACAGGCGTTAAAAAAGAGAATTGTTTTATTCTTGAAAATGGTGATGTTTTAGCTCTTACGGCTGATAGTGCACGCCGAGCTGGACATTTTATAGCAGATGATGTTTATGTAGATGGTAACGGTATTGGAGATATTGGCAACCTTGTCTTGAAGGATCGTCGAATTCTTTCTGAGGATGGTTTAGTCTTAGCTGTTGCAACTGTGGATTATAAAACACAAACAATCGTTGCAGGTCCTGATATCTTATCTCGTGGCTTTATCTATATGAGAGAGTCTGGTGAATTAATCCAAGAATCTCAACGTATTTTATTTAATGCCATCAGAAAAGCTTTAAAACATAAAGATTGTAATGAAGAAATGTTGAATGAAGTAATTGTTAATGCTATTCAACCATTCTTAATAGAACAAACAGAACGTCATCCAATGATCTTACCTGTTGTTTTAGAAACTAACTAGAATAGAAAAAAGTGTAAGTAGTTTCCTACTTACACTTTTTATTAATTTAAAATTAAATTAAGCTTTAGTTACGTTAGTTGCTTGTGGTCCGCGGTCGCTTTCTTCAACGTCAAAGTTTACTGCTTGACCTTCTTCTAATGATTTGAATCCGTCGCCTTCGATTGCTGAGAAATGTACAAATACATCATTTCCTTCTTCTTGTTGAATAAATCCAAATCCTTTTTCAGCGTTAAACCATTTTACTGTTCCTTGAGCCATTTCATTTCCTCCTCGTGCCATAAAAGCACTAAATAATATTTGTATACTTGCTTTCGGTCGATAGAGGTGTTAAATATTACTACATTACATCATCTATAGATACCAAAAACTAAATTACAATTTAATCATAACGCAACTAATATGTAATTGCAAGTGTTGAAGTAAACGTTTTTCTTTAAATGACACCGGTTTCTTTCATACTAATATAACTACTCTCACCAATAATTAAATGATCAATGACCTCAATCCCCATCAAAGAACCACACTCTACTAAACGATGGGTAAAAGAAAGATCTTGAGTTGAAGGTAGTGGGTTTCCAGATGGATGATTATGAACAACAATCATTCTTGCAGCAGAACATTTAACTGCTATATTAAATATTTCTCTAGGATGAGCAACAGATTGACTGAGGGATCCAATAAATATCGTTTTCTTTTTCAATATTTCATTTTTAGCATTTAAGTAAAGAACAACTAAGTGCTCTTGGTGATAATCCTTCATTTCTTTAATAAGTTGCTCCCCTAAAGATGCACTAGATTGTATTGTCCCGACTTTTCCTCTCGAATAAAGAGATAGTCGTCTGCCTAATTCTACCATTGCTTGAATTTCTATCGCTTTTACTTCTCCAATACCTTCAATAACAATCAATTCTTCAATACTGGCTGTCTTTAGATCAAATAGGTTGTCAAAACTTTTTACAACTTCCTCTGCTAATTCCAAAACATTTTTCTTTTTGCTACCAGTTCTCAACATAATTGCTAGTAATTCTTGATGACTTAACGCTTCAGGACCATATTTTTTACAACGTTCCCTAGGTTGTAATTCTGCATCATAATCTTTTATTGATACAAACAAAAAAATTCCTCCTCTCATCTCACATATAAAATACGAGATAAGAAGAAGAATTTATTTATTTTTCTTTGATAAAAGTTAAAACTTCTAATAAATCTTTTTTTATCATATAACTTTTTTCAATCGCTTCAGCAGTTGGCTCTAATAAATCTGGAACCATAATAACTGGTACTCCTGCAGAATATGAAGCACGTATTCCATTTAAAGAATCTTCTAACATTATAGTTTCATTTTTTTTAGTTCCTAATTTTTCTAATGCTTTTATGACAATTTCTGGATCTGGCTTAGCATGAGTCACGTCATTACTCGAAACAGAGCCAATGAAATAATCTTTTAAATTAGCTTTAACAAGTAAATCTTCAATCGTTTCCTTTGTGTTACTTGAAGCGACAATACACGGGATTTCCTCTTGTTTTAGATAGTTTAGTAATTCTACAATGCCTTTTTTTAAAGGTGCGCCTTCTTTTTTGAAGGTTTCTCTAACACTTTTACGACTAGCATCAAAAAATTCTCTAATTTTTTTTTCTGAGAAATCAGGATAGTCTTGGATATATTTTTTTAAAACATGCTCTTCACTTAACCCAATTTCAGTTTTATAGTAAGATTCATCATAACCTTCTAAACCAAATTCTTTAGCTATCTCAATATTACTCACACTATAAATTGCCTCTGTATCTAAAATTAAACCATCCATATCAAAAATGACACCATTTATTTTTTCCAATTAGTTACCTCCTAATAAAATTGCTCTTACTTGAGAAATAAAATAGAGTGAACCTGTTATTAAAATAACATCGTCTCCCGTTAATTCTTCCAAACTGACAGCCAAAGCTTCTTGCCATTTATCGTAGGCATCAAGTCCCATTTCGCTGTATTGTTCTTTTGTAAATGCTTTAGGATAATCAAAAGCAGTTACTTTCAAATCAAGATTAGGAACTGTTTTCAACTCTTTAATCATTGAATCAATATCTTTTGTAGATAATGCCCCAAATATTGTATGAATATGAGTTCCTTTAAATTCTGTTTTCAAATTATTAACGAGCATTTCCATTGCATGCTCATTATGGGCACCATCTAAGACAATCAATGGCTCGTCAGATATTTTTTCCATGCGACCTGGCCAAAATGCTTTTTTTAAACCTTTTTTGATTTCTTTTCCAGAGACAGGTAAACCTAATTTAGTTGATACAACATCGTATAGTTGGATTGCTACACTGGCATTGTCCACTTGATGTTTTCCAAGTAAACTAATTGTCATATGTGACAAATCTAGGGTTTGAGAACGGTAATTAAATATCTCTCCCCAATTATCATCCGGTTTAATGTATTTACTTGAAAAATCTGTTTCATAATGATAGATTGGGCTATTTAACCTATCCGCTTCTTGTTTAATCACTTTAAAAGCTTCTTTATCCACTCGACCAACAACTACTGGTACATCTTGTTTAATGATTCCTGCTTTTTGACTAGCAATTTCTTCTATCGTTTCACCTAAAATATCAATATGATCTAAACCGATTGTTGTAATGGCAGAAGCTAAAGGGATGATAACGTTGGTACAATCGTACCTACCACCTAATCCAACTTCAACAATCACAATATCCACATTAGAGTCTAAGAAATATTGGAACATAATGGCTGTTAATATTTCAAATTCAACAGCATTTTTTAACTCTTCTACTGTATCCATATCATCTACTAATGGTTTTATTTTAGCAACTAAGCGAACTAACTCCTCATCTGGAATTGACTGACCATTGATTGCAATTCGTTCATTAAATGTTTCAATGTAAGGGGAGGTGAACGTTCCAACTTTCAAGCCTTGTTCTTCTAGTAAACAACGAAGAAATGTCGTCGTAGATCCTTTTCCATTGGTTCCGCCAATATGCACTGTTTTTAGTTTATGTTGGGGATTGTCTAATCTTTCAAGTAATTCATCGATTCTAATTAATCCTGGACGGATACCAAATTTAATGCGGTCATGAATCCAGGCTACTGTTTCTTCATAATTCATTGCTTAACCACCTATACATTTTTATTGTTGGTAAAAAACGATTTTTATTTCACTTTGTTTAATTCGGAGATTCTGAGCTGCTCCTTCGGTAATTTCACGAATATGAAGTAATCAAAAACCGATTAATTCTTATTCCCTCCAATTACTCAGAGCAAAACGCTCATTATCTCACCTTTTGTAATCCGGAAATTACAGTCTGCTTTCACAACAACTTCACCACTAAGGATCAATCGAAAGTGCCGATTCTTCCTTAGTGCCTCCAATTACTCAAAGCAAAACGGTCTCTAAAGCACCTTTTGTAACTGTTTGATTCTTTCTGTTACGGCTGTTTGTTTTTCTAGGTAGTCTTTTTCTTTGGCCTTTTCGCCTTCGACTACAGCGTCGGGGGCGCTTGACATGAAGCGTTCGTTGGCTAATTTTTTTTGTACTCGTTCAACTTCTTGACCCCATTTTGCTAATTCTTTTTCTAAACGTGTAATTTCTTCGTCAATATTAATTAAGTCTGCTAATGGCAGATAGATTTCTGCTCCAGTGATAACGGCACTCATTGATGTTTCTGGTGCATCTACACTATCCGCAATGACTAATTCTTCTGGGTTACAGAAACGTTCGATATATTTTGTGTTTTCATTCAAGAATAAGTTTACTTTTTTATCATTTGTTTTGATTAATAATGTGATTTGTTTAGACATTGGTGTATTCACTTCTGAACGAATATTACGAACTGATCTGATTAATTCTTGTAAAACTTCCATTCCTCTTGCTGACGTTTCATCTGTAAATTCAGGCACAACTTCTGGATAAGGTGCTGTTACTAATGATTCACCTACGTGTGGTAATTTCTCCCAAATTTCTTCTGTTACAAACGGCATAATTGGGTGTAATAACTTAACAATTTTATCTAGGGTATAAGTTAAGACACTACGAGTCATATTTTTCTGCGTTTCATCTTCTCCGTAAAGGATTTCTTTACTCATCTCAATATACCAATCACAGAAATCATCCCAGATAAAGTTATAAAGCTGACGTCCTGCTTCACCAAATTCAAAGCGGTCAAAGAAGTAAGTTACTTTTTCAATCGTTTCGTTTAAGCGTGTTAATATCCATTTATCAGCCACTGTTTTATTGCCTTCTAAATTGATATCTTCATAGTTAAAATCTTCTAAATTCATAATAACAAAACGTGAAGCATTCCAAATTTTATTAATGAAATTCCACGATGAATCCATTTTTTCATAGCTAAAACGCATATCTTGTCCTGGTGTCGAACCATTAGATAAGAACCAACGTAGCGCATCTGCCCCGTATTTCTCAATCACATCCATTGGGTCGATTCCATTACCTAATGATTTACTCATCTTACGACCATCCTCAGCACGAATCAGACCATGCATTAAAACTTTCTCAAAAGGACGTTGCCCAGTAAATTCTAAACTTTGGAAAATCATCCGACTTACCCAGAAGAAAATAATGTCGTAACCTGTCACTAAGGTGCTTGTTGGGAAGTAACGTTTATAATCCTCTGATTCTGTGTCAGGCCAACCCATCGTTGAAAATGGCCATAATGCACTAGAGAACCACGTATCTAAGACATCTTCATCTTGTGTCCAATTTTCAATATCACTCGGCGCTTCATTACCAACATACATTTCACCTGTTTCATTATGGTACCATGCTGGAATTTGATGTCCCCACCATAATTGACGAGAGATAACCCAATCATGCACATTTTCCATCCAAGTTAAGAATGTTTGATCAAAACGTGGTGGGTAAAAAGTAACTGCATCTTCTGTTTGTTGATTTTTCATTGCCATTTCTGCTAATGGTTTCATTTTTACAAACCATTGTGTGGAAAGTCTTGGTTCGACAACAACACCTGTTCTTTCAGAGTGCCCTACGCTATGAACGTGTTTTTTAATTTCTTTTAATAAACCTAATTCATCTAAATCTTTAATTACTGCTTTACGTGCGACAAAACGATCCATTCCTGCATATTTACCAGCAAGCTCATTCATTGTTGCTGTGGCATCCATCACATTTACTCTTGGTAAGTTGTGGCGATTACCCACCTCAAAGTCATTAGGGTCATGGGCTGGTGTAATTTTTACAACGCCCGTTCCAAAGTCCATTTCAACATATTCATCAGCAATAATCGGAATCTCTTTATCCATTAATGGTAAGATAACTTTTTTACCAATCAAATGTTTATAACGATCATCTTCTGGATGAACTGCAACAGCTGTATCTCCTAGCATTGTTTCTGGACGAGTTGTTGCTATTTCTAGCTTACCGCTACCATCTGCTAGTGGATAATACATATGATAGAATGCGCCCTCGATATCTTTATGAATCACTTCAATATCAGACAATGCTGTTTTAGCTTGTGGGTCCCAGTTAATAATATATTCGCCACGATAAATCAAATCTTTTTCATAAAGTTTCACAAAAACTTTTTTTACTGCGTCCGATAATCCATCATCCAATGTGAATCTCTCACGAGAGTAATCAACAGATATACCTAATTTTCCCCATTGCTCACGAATATGACCGGCATACTCTTCTTTCCATTCTTTTGTTGATTCAATGAATTTTTCCCGACCTAAATCATATCTTGTTAGACCTTCACCGCGTAATTTTTCTTCTACTTTGGCTTGTGTCGCAATACCAGCATGATCCATTCCTGGTAGCCATAACGTATCAAAACCTTGCATTCTTTTTTGTCTGATAATCATGTCTTGAAGCGTTGTGTCCCAAGCATGACCTAAATGAAGTTTTCCTGTCACGTTTGGTGGTGGGATAACGATTGAATAAGGTTCTGCTTTTTTATCGCCACTTGGTTTAAAAACATCTGTGTCTAGCCATTTTTGATAACGTCCTTCTTCAACTGCTTTGGGATCAAATTTTGGCGCTAAATTATTTTCTTCTGTCAATTTATTTTGCCTTCTTTCTTATTTAATTCATCATTTTTTTCGATAAAAAAAGCCCTAAAGTATTTCTACTTTAGGACGAATTGCTCGCGGTACCACCTAGATTACAGCGTATTAAAAACACTGTCACTTTAAAGTGAGATAACGATCACTAACCGAAAAAAATTCAGCTCATAAGCTACCTTCATACTTTTTAAAGGAAAATCTTTCAGCCTAAGGATTTTCTTTCTACGTGCTTTTTAAAGTATTACTCCTCTTAATCTAAGCATTTTCATATTAGCTTCATTTTACAATGAAACCATACTCACGTCAAACTTAAATCAGATTTTTTGCAGCTTCAAGTGCTGCTGCATAATTTGGTTCATGAGATACTTCTGCGACAACTTCTTCATGAGAAATAGTGCCTTTTGTATCGATAACAAAAATGGCACGTGCCAAACGACCAATCTCAGGAATTAACAAGCCGTAATTTTTACCAAACTCTAAATCTTCATCACGAAGCATTGTCATATCAACACCTTCAGCTGCACACCAGTTACCTTGTTCTTCTTTGGAATTATTAGAAACAGTCACAAAATTAATGCCTGTTTCACTGGCAGCTTCTTGATTGAAACGTTTTGTTTGGATCGCACAAACAGATGTATCAATATCGGGTACAACACTAAGGATTAAGGGTTTGTTTGATAATTTAGCTAGTTCAACTAAGTTGTCTTGTAAATCTATTAAAGAAAAATTAGGTGCTTTTTCACCCACGATTGGTTGGATTCCTTCTAATTCTACTGGATTACCTTTTAATGTTACTTGCATAAAAAAACACTCCTCTATCTTTATTTTATCTTTAGTATAAGGATAAAATAATAAAAAGACAAAGGAGATGCTTGTGATTAAATAGTTGCTAAATCTGGATGATTATAATTTTCATCATAATAAATCAAGGTTTGTAATTCAGTTGTTAAATCAATGTACTGAACTTGAACATGGTGAGGCACTCTTAAACGTTTTGGTGCAAAGTTTAAAATTGCTGTAACACCAGCATCTACCACCTCATCAATAACTTCCTGGGCTCTACTACTTGGAACGGTCATGATTGCTGTTGTAATACCTTCTTTTTTTATCATATCAGACATTTTAGAGATGTCCTCAACTTTGACATCATTAATTGTTGTACCAATTAATTCTGGATCTGAATCAAAGGCTACAATGATGTTCAAGTTAGAATTTTTTCTAAAATTATTATTAATTAATGCTTTCCCTAAATTTCCAGCGCCAACTAAAGCAATTCTTTTTTCGATTTCAGTATTCAAAATATTACTAAATACTTGGATTAAGTAGGGAACATCATAACCGTATCCACTTCTTCCAAGTTCACCAAAATGTGAAAAATCTCTTCTAATCGTTGCCGAAGGAATTTGAATCATTTGACTAAATTCATTTGATTTAATTCTTTTCACTCCACTTTGATCTAATGTTTTTAAATAACGAAAATACAATGGAATTCTTTTAGCTGTTGCTTTTGGAATGGCATGGTTTTTTTTCAAGTTATCCATAAATAAATACTCCTTCCAAATTGTGACTATTTTCACATTAAGTGTATCATTTAATTTTTCACATTTCAATCAATTTGTGAAAAAACACATAAAAAAACCAGCTTTAATTATCTGTTTTTAAACTTTTTTACTAATTACTCTCTATTTTATAAAAAACAATCTTTAAATGTAAACAATCCATTCTTTTATAGATTTAACTTAGCACTCTCTTTATACTGACTATATGGAGGTTTGGCTATGAAAAATTATAAGTATTATTTTATATTTTACGGTTGTTTAGTTAGTCTGTTTTTATTAACGCTTAAATTTGCTTCTCCCTTTAATTCTGTTCTATATTTTATTACACTGCTTACCTTTCCAATCCAATTACGCTTAACTTATAGCGTTAGAAAAGAAATTTTACTTATGTGGAAACTAGCGGATGAGCTTAAATTATCTGTATCTGATATTAGTCAATTATCAGGTATTGGTACCCTAGATTTAGAAGCGAGTAAAGAAAGCAATGGTTTTACCTATGTACCAAAGAGGAAAGTTATTCGTCAAACCATTCAAGCGTTAGAAAATAAGAAAAGCGGCTTATAGGTTAAATTTAACCAACATAAGCCACTTTTTTAATTATATTTAATTTTAAAACAACTCATCCATCTCATCTGTTGTTTCATTTAAAAAGACATCACTTGATTTTATTTCCTCAATGATAATTCCGTCCATTGCTCTTTGAACCAACGCTTCCACGTCTAGACGTTCTTCATAGTGAAGGACTTTATCTAATTTAGGTTTAGTTTTTGGTTCTGGTGGAGCAAAGATAGTACAACAATCTTCAAAAGGCTGAATAGCTAATTCAAACGTATCGATACTTTCAGCAATTTCAATTATCTCACTTTTATCCATTGTAATAACAGGACGAATAATCGGTGTTGTCGTCACTTCATTGATTGCTAACATACTATGCATTGTTTGAGAAGCAACTTGTCCTAAAGATTCGCCATTAACTATAGCTAAACCATGTCTTTGTTCTCTAATTGAATCTGTTAAACGTAGCATAAAACGTCGTGTGATCGTCATCCAATAGCTAGAAGGTATAGTACGTTTGATTTCCTCTTGAATCTCTGTAAAAGGAACGGTGATAAATTGAATTCCTCCAACATAAGGGGTTAATTTAACCGTTAAGTCTTTTGCTTTTTGAAGTGCTTTTTCACTTGTATAAGGTGGACTATAAAAATGAACTGCTTCAATTTCCATACCACGTTTTAATGCTAGATAACCAGCAACTGGTGAATCAATCCCTCCTGACAACATCAACATGCCTTTACCACTTGATCCCACTGGTAAACCAGCAGCTCCGTAAATAGTTAAACAAGAAAGATAAGCCGCCTCTTTTCTAACTTCAACATCTACACGGATATCAGGTTGAATCATTTTGACTTCAATTCCTGGAATGCCGTGGAAAATAGCTGCGCCAACTTCACGGTTGATATCATTACTATCCCAGACAAATTTTTTATCTGAGCGACGACCTTGAACCTTATAAGTTTTTCCTTCTTCCCAGACATCTTTCACCATATCAATCGCTGTTTGGCGAATCACATCTATGTCTTTTTCCACTCGAACAACAGGAGAGAAACTTTGAATTCCAAAAATAGGAGTCAAACGCTCCATCACTTTTTGAGCATCTGCGCCATTTAAAATTAAGTGCATCCGATCTCTATCTGATTGAATTTTAACTTCTTCATATTCATGTAAACTTTTTTTAATAATATGAGCTAACTGGCTAATAAACAACCGTCTATTTTTACCCTTTGTTGATAACTCACCATAGCGAATCATAATTTCTGTATATTTCATAAATACTCCTTTTTATCCGTTAATTTTTTCAAATTTATCATATAACTGTCTGAATATAATTAAAAATTGTTCTGCTTCTGCTAGAGTGTTTTTTTCATCTAAACTAATGCGGATAGCTGTTTCCGCTAACTTACTAGGTACGCCCATAGAGTGAAGTGTACTACTTGCCATTTTCTTTTTACTAGAACAAGCACTTGTCGTTGAAACAAAAATTTCCTTGTCCTCTAAAGCATGAACCAAGACTTCCCCTTTAATTCCCCTAATACCAACACATAGGATATGTGGCGCTTTTAACGATTCCTCTTGTGGTGAAAAAATCGTTACTTTATGGAATTTACTTAAAGCTTCCTCTAGGTAATTACGAGTTTTTCTAATATAGTTAGCTTTTAACTCTGCATCTTCAAATAATAAACGAGTTGCTCTAGCTGTACTAACAATTCCCGGAGTATTTTCTGTTGTACTTCGTTTATTATTTTCTTGCCCTCCACCTGTTAAAAGTGGCGCTAACTTACAGCCATGTCTCCAATATAATATTCCAACACCACGCGGTCCATGAAATTTATGGGCTGATAAACTGGCAAAATCCACACGATTAGTTAACCACGCTTCTGTTGGGATTTTCCCTACTGCTTGAACTGCGTCTACATGATAATGAATATTTGGATAGGCTTCTAACACAGCACTTATTTCTTTAATTGGCTGAACAACGCCAACTTCACTATTAATGACAATCGTCGATACCAATATTGTTTCTTCTTTAATCGACGCCTTTAAAGCCTCAACATCGATCACACCTTCTTTTGAAACAGGAACAAAAGTGATTTCAAAACCTAATTGCTCTAACTGTTTGGCTGTCTCTGATACTGAAGGATGCTCCACTGAAGAGATGATCATATGATTTCCAAAAGGACGTTTTTCAATCGCTGTTCCTTTTAAAACCCAATTATTACTTTCTGTTCCTCCGCTTGTAAAGTATAATTCTTCTTTCTTTACCTGTAACTGGTTCGCAATTTGAGTTCTCGATTTGTCTAGTAAAACATTAGCTTGCTCACCTAAACGATGTAAACTAGACGGATTTCCAATAAATCTTTCACTGGTACGTTTGTATGTCTCTAAGACACTTTTTTCAATAGCTGTCGTAGCACTATTATCAAAATAAATCATTTAGGTCACTCTTTTCTAAAAATTCATGTTTTATTATAACGCCTTGTGAGGGATCATTCAACTACCCTTACTTGGCTATTTAATTAAAGAAAAAAACAGTAGGCTAGCTACTGTTTAAATCATGTTATCTTTATTTTCAAAATAGTATTTTCTAATTCGCTCAGTTACCCCAGGTTCAATTCTTTCGATTGCTTCAGATATTGTATCTAAAGCATCTTCGTAAAGATGTTCTCTTGAGAATAAACTTAAGCTTCGATCAATCGCATTTTTAATTTCTGGATGAGAGAAACGGAAACGGTTAGCGTGTTGAATCATTTGCTCAGTTAAGGCAGCACTATCAATTAAGTTGTTTGTTTTTTCTTTCAATGTTGCGATATCTTCTTCACACAAAGCAACTAGACGATCGATATGATTCATATCTATTCTAATCTTGTTAAGTTCACGACTTAACTCCTCTATTCTTTCACCAGCTACAAAGAAAAATTCTAAGTAACTACTTGGTATACCAGGTAAACGTTGCTTTTCAATATGTCTCTTTAATGTTCGCAACTCTAATTCATAGTCATCGATCTTTTTGATGGCATCTCTTTCTTGTGGTGCAAAGTCTTTAACAGACTGCCCAACTTCGATTTGGCCTTCTTCGATATCTTTTAATTGATCTAGACTCTCTCGGTAAAACGCAGCTACTTGCGAAAAGACTGCTTGTTTGTTTTTAAGTTTTTCTTCTGTTGCATCGAATTCTTTTTGCATTTCTTCCATTTGCGCTTGGAAACCGCGAACTTTACCTAACTCATTACTATTTAAAACATAGCTTTGAGAAACATGATCTAATTCAATTAGTATCAAATGATTGTTCTTATCCGCATGCTCTAAGAAATTAACTAATGTCGTCTTATTTTCATTTACATAATGACGAGCTTCTATTTCTTTTTGCATGATATCGTATAATTGATCAATTTCTTTAGCAATCTCAATGTTAAGTTTGCCAACATTCTCAACTTCTAATTTCTCTAAGTTCATTAAAGTTGAACGAATTTTACCGTCTAACTTGTCAACATTAACTTGAACCACGTCATTTTCGAAAACGTAGTGGTCTTTATTCAATGCTGCATAACCATCTTTAATTTCCTTTAATTGCTTAGGAAAGACTTTATCCAATGTCTCAAATAAAGGTGGTACTTGATCAATTATTGCTTGAATTTCATATGTTCTTATTTCAGCTTTTTCTAATACAGTACGAGCTTCCATAGGATCTCCTGCTGTATTTAAAGCTACAAATTGTGTAAACTCACGTTCTACATTTTGAATTTGTTTTTCTAATTCTTTGTAAGAAACTCCGTATTTGTCTGGATCAGAAGTGACAGATGCACTGATTGTTTCATAAGCATCTAAAGCTTGTTGCACTGCTTCAGAGTTTCTTACTTCACTTTCACGTAAATCATTTAGTCCTTGACGAATTTCTTCGACTTCTTCTTCCATACTTTTTAACGTTAATTCAGCTTCTTCAATCGAATCTTTAACTTTAATAAATCGGAATGTTTCATTTAAGTTTTCAATTTCAAAAATAAGGCTTTCCAGTTCAGCAAATGATATAGTAGAAATGTCTATCCATTTTTGGTTCCATTCTCTAAAGGTGTTTTGACTTTGTCCCACTAAGTGCATTTTTTTGACGTCATCAACTTCTTCTAAAACTGGTAAATCAAACAACGCAATTTTGCGTTTTTCTAAGTCCTCCAGTCGGTCTTGATTTTTTCGTCTCATAAAAAAGGCAGCTAAATAAGTACCTGCGGCTAAGATTATTACAATCAATATTAGCCATAACCAAAATTTAGTATTCATGAAATTTCCTCCATATAATGTTAGTCACCACTACCCCTTCATCTCACCAGAAAAAAACAGCTATCAAAACTTTTCCTATTCGGACGTTCTAATGCTTGTCTTTCGTTGCAATCGATCTCTATATCAGAAAATTTACATCTACCATATATTATAACATACTCACTTCTTCGTATCACTATTAATTTGTTAAAATGAGGGATTTTTTTCAACTTTAATAAAACCTTCTGAACTTTTTCATGAGTTTTATCTTCTAATAAATAGATCTTATTGATTTTAATGTTAACTTTCTGTATCCTATAACTTAATCAATGCTGTAGGAGGTAAAAAAATGAAGGTAGTAAAATTTGGCGGTAGCTCTTTAGCAGATGCTACTCAACTAAAGAAAATCTTAACTATTATAAAAACAGATTCTGAACGACGGTTCATTATTGTCTCAGCGCCGGGAAAACGATATGAGACAGATACAAAAGTAACAGATTTATTAATTCAATATGCTGAAAATTTTTTACTTAATAAAGAAACTTCACTAATTGAAGAAGCGATTATTTTTCGCTACCAATTAATTAGTCAAGAACTTCAGTTAAGTAAAGCCTTACCTATGATTAAACAACATATTGAAAAATTAAAAGAGACACCTCATCGATCAAAAGAAAGAGTCCTGGATTTATTTAAGTCTAGTGGTGAAAATTGTCATGCTATGTTAATTGCTGAATTTCTAACTCATAATGGCATTCCTTCAACTTATATTAATCCAAAAGATGCGGGGATTTTAGTCGAGGATTTACCTGGTGAAGCTATTATTAAACCAGAAGCCTATTTAAAAATTAAAGAATTAAAAAAACTCGATACTGTTGCTGTTATCCCTGGCTTTTTCGGTTATACCGAAAAGGGCGAAATTTGTACTTTTTCCCGTGGTGGTTCAGACATTACAGGATCCATTATTGCCGCTGGTATTCATGCTGATTGTTATGAAAATTTTACTGATGTAGATGCTATTTACGCTGCTAACCCTGGATTAATTACTAATTGTCAGCCTATTAAAGAGTTAACTTTTAGGGAGATGCGTGAATTAAGTTACACTGGTTTTAGAGTATTACACGATGAAGCTCTAATGCCAGCACGCCAAGCTAATGTCCCTGTTATTATTAAAAATACGAATAACCCAGAAGCTCCTGGCACTCGTATTTCTTCTCAAAGAACAACGCATCATGAACCAGTGGCTGGTATTGCTGGTGACTCAGGTTTTACTAGTATTTATCTAAGTAAGTATTTAATGAATCGACAGTTAGGCTTTGGATATAATGTTCTTAAAATTTTTAAAGAACTTAATCTTCAATTTGACCATATGCCCTCTGGAATTGATGATCTGACAATTATCATGAGACAAAATCAATTAACACAAGAAATAGAAGAGCAATTAATTCAGCGTTTAACTAATGAACTTTCCTTAGATGAATTAAAAATCATGCATAATATTTCAATGATTGCTCTTGTTGGTGAAGGGATGAAAAATAATATTGGGGTTGCCTCTCGTGCAACAGCAGCGCTTTCTAAAAAGAAAATCAACTTAGAAATGATTAACCAAGGTTCGTCTGAGGTTAGCATTCTCTTTGCTATCAACAA
>CAUQFM010000029.1:0-21164 GCA_963517295.1 uncultured Vagococcus sp. | reverse complement strand
CTTGCCCTTTCCCCCATATCATGTTAAAATTCTTCTTATCTCAAAACGTAACAGTTACGATTTGTATAAAAAAGAAAAGGAAGGGATTATTCTCATGAAATATATAGATGTGAAAGGATTAACTTTTTACTATGGTGAAGAACCTGTCCTTCAAGATATTTCTTATCATGTTGATGCGGGTGAGTTTGTCATCTTAACTGGTGAGAATGGTGCGGCTAAGTCCACATTGATTCGAAATACTTTAGGACTTTTAACACCAGCTAAAGGTGATATTACAATTTCTTCTATTAATATAGAAGGAAAAAAATTGAAAGTTGGTTATAGCCCCCAACAAATTGCTTCTTTTAATGCTGGATTTCCTAGTACCGTTCTAGAAATGGTAGAATCTGGTCGTTTCAGTAGTGGCAAGTGGTTTAAACGCTTATCTAAGGAAGATCACAACCATGTTGAAAAGGCATTAAAGTCCGTTAGTATGTGGGATATGCGACACAAACGCATCGGTGAATTATCAGGTGGACAAAAACAACGGATTTGTTTGGCTCGAATTTTTGCTTCTGATCCGGATTTATTTATTTTAGATGAACCAACTACTGGGATGGATGAGGCTTCTAGACGTGCTTTTTATAAACTGCTGCAACATAGTTCTCACGTGCATCAAAAAGCAATTTTAATGATTACTCATGATCACGAAGATATTAAAGAATACATGGATCGTCATATCCAGTTAGTTAGAAAGGAGGACACAGAATGGAGATGTTTTCATATGAGTTCATGACCAGAGCGCTAATTGCCGCTTCTTTCATGGCAGTTATTGCTCCTCTTTTAGGTGTTTTCCTTGTTTTAAGAAGGCAATCACTTTTAGCTGATACGCTGTCCCATGTTTCCTTAGCCGGAATCGCTCTTGGTTTTTTCATTAATATAAATCCAACGATTACGACTTTGGTTGTTGTTGTCATTTCAGCCTTAGCCTTAGAATATATTCGCAAACTTTATAGTTCTTACTCCGAAGTTTCCACAGCAGTCTTAATGTCTGGTGGATTAGCAGTGGCTCTTGTTTTAATGAATTTAAACAAAGGTGAATCGCAGATGAATATTCAACAGTATTTATTTGGCTCAATTATTACGATTAATTGGTCTCAAGTAAAGATTTTGGGTATTTTAATGGTTGTCGTGTTGATTCTTTTCACTTTTTTAAAGCGTCCAATGTACGTTTTAACTTTTGATGAAGATACTGCTCATGTGGACGGACTTCCTGTCAGCTTACTTTCGACTTTATTCAACGTCATTACTGGGGTAGCTATTACTGTCATGATACCGATTGCTGGTGCCTTACTTGTTTCTGCTATTATGATTTTACCAGGAACAATTTCTATGAAGTTAGGTCGGACTTTTAACGGTGTTATCATTTTTAGTATTATTGTTGGTTTTATTGGAATGATTTCAGGTTTAATCGGTTCTTACCAACTTGATACGCCACCAGGTGCGACGATTACTTTAGTTTTTATTTTTATTTTTATTCTCGTAAACGTTTGGGAGATTATGAAGAAGAAAGCACTCAAAAAATAATTTGTTTTTTAGGCACCTCACCTCTGTATGATTTATAACTCATACAGAGGTATTTTTATTGACAAAATTTAATTTAGCGTCGATGTTTTCGTTCATATAGTTAGGCTTATTGTTATTTAAGAGGACACTTAGGTGTGTTAAGCTTTACTTACGTTAGATATGACACTGTTATTTTCATTCTATCTTTCCTTTAACAGCAGATATATCTAATGACGCTTAACTAGTAATTAATTATAAAAAGGAGGAATTTTTATGGTTTTATTATTTATCGAAATACTGATTATGTCCTGTACGATTATTTTAGGATTAGTTAAAGGAGGTACGCTTGGTTCTGGTGTTGCTTCTGTCGTTGCACTTTTTATTATGTTATTTGTTTTTCATTTACCACCTTCTTCACCACCTGTTACAGCAGTCCTCATTATTATTTCTATCGGTATCGCAAGTGGTGCCCTTCAAGCTTCTGGTGGGATGGATTACATGATTTCCATTGCAACAAAAATTATTCGTCGCTTTCCAAAAATCATTACCCTAGTTGCCCCACTCGTTTGTTTTATTTTCGTTTTCGGTATGGGTACTGCGATGATCAGTCTTTCTTTAGAACCGATTATTGCTGAAACAGCTACAAAATCTAAGGTTAATCCTAAAGGCGCATTAATCAGTTCTGTTCTTGCTTCTAATATGGCGCTACTCTGTAGTCCCGCTTCTTCTTCAACCGCTTTTGTCATCATGCTTTTAATGCCTTTTGGTGTCTCTCTTGTTACTTATCTAGGTATTGTTCTACCTTCTACTTTAGCTGCTATTATTATTTTAAGCTTAATTTTAATGGTTTTAGAGAAAAAAACACCTTTTGATGAAAGCGTTTTAAAAGAATATGAAACATCAACAACCGTTACTTCTCATTCTAAATCAGCTAAATATTCAACATTTGTCTTTCTTGGCTGTGTTTTCTGTATTATTCTCTTTGGTTTAATGCCAGACTTACTGCCTCAATATAAAGTAGAAGATAAGATGGTAAAAATCGCCGCATCAGATTTAGTTCAAATGTTTATGTACCTATCAGCTGCGATTAACATTCTTGTTTTCAGTGTTAAATCTAAAGCTATTTTAGCTACTGATGCTGTTAGAAATGCTTTAGGAGCTGCACTCATTGTTCTTGGTCTTGGTTGGGTTGGCGCGACAGTTTTTGGTTCTCCAGGGAATCAAGTCGTTCTTCAAACAACTATCGGTCAGATTTTACAAAGTAATCCTTGGGTTATTATTTTAATTTGTGGCTTTGTGGCGATGATTGTTGGGGCACAAACAGCGGTTGCTGCAATTGTTTTCCCATTAGCACTTAGTTTAAATATTTCACCCATTACTTTAATTATCATTGTTCAATGTTTAAATATTAATTTCATCATTCCAGCACAACCTACCTTACTACTTGCTTGTGAGTTAGATAAAACTGGACGAACAAAGCCATTTAGTTTTATTATTCCAGGTTTTGCCATTACCGCCTTTTCAATCATTTTATCTTACGGTCTAACATTGTTTATTTAACGAACCAATATCGTAATAAATTGTCTTTTATTACTTAAAAACACTGACGATTGAGTTCCTTTTATTCTTAAAATAAAAGGCGTTCAATTATCAGTGTTTCTTTATTTACCGAACATTTTCTTTTTTTTTATAAAAATACTTTGTTTTTTACTTCAAACATACTATAATGGTTAATAATACTTAATATAAAGAAGGAGTTGTACCATGAAAATAAAGAGAAGTGAACGATTAATTGATATGACAGCTTATATTTTAAGCCACCCTCACACGCTGACTCCTTTAACTGTTTTTGTTAAAAAATACGAATCAGCAAAATCTTCTATTAGTGAAGATTTAACAATAATCAAAAAAACATTTAAGGACCGTGGTTTTGGGACTTTAGAAACAGTTGCCGGTGCTGCTGGGGGCGTTATTTTCACACCAGAGATTCCTTTTGAAACAGCGAAAGAAATGGTAACAGGTTTATGCGGTCGCTTATCTGAACAAGATCGTTTATTACCAGGCGGCTATGTTTATCTGTCTGATTTACTTGGAGAACCTCAATTATTAAAACAAATAGGTCAAATTATTGCCTCTCAATACGTAGGCAAAGAAATTGATGCTGTTATGACTGTTGCGACAAAAGGTGTTCCCATCGCCCAAGCTGTTTCACATTACTTAAATGTTCCTTTCGTTATCGTACGTCGTGATTCTAAAATCACAGAAGGCTCAACCGTTAGTGTTAACTATGTTTCTGGTAGTTCTGAACGGATTGAAAAAATGGAATTATCAAAGCGTAGCTTAAAACGCGGATCTCGCGTTCTTGTTGTGGATGATTTTATGAAAGGTGGCGGAACCGTTAACGGTATGAAAGCCCTGATTGAAGAATTTGAAGCAGAGCTTGTGGGAATTACTGTTTTTGCAGAATCAACTTTTAGCGGTCGTCGCATGATTGAAGACTACACGTCACTTCTTTGCGTGAAGGATGTTGATATTAGAACAAAAAACATTACCGTCGTTCCTGGTAATTACTTTGATACTGATACTAACAATTAAATTGGTCTAGTCACACAATCTGATAAAGAGCTTGTCTTTCAAGCTCTTTTTTTGTTACAATGAACTGAAAACTCAGATAAGTCTTAATGAAAATAAGGAGTGTTAAATAAGTGGAAAATCGCTATGCAATTATTTTAGCAGCTGGTAAAGGGTCTCGTATGAAATCTTCTTTATACAAAGTCCTTCATCCAGTTGCAGGAAAACCAATGGTAGAACATGTTATTGAGCAAGTTGAAGCTATTAATGTAGATGAAGTCGTAACAATCGTCGGCTTTGGTGCTGAAATGGTAAAAGAATATGTCGGTAATCGTTCTAAATACGCGTTGCAAACAGAACAACTTGGTACTGGTCATGCTGTCTTAGCTACTGCTGATTTATTAAAAGATAAAAAAGGAACGACTCTTGTTATTTGTGGGGATACACCTCTTTTAACTTCTGATACGTTGAGTAAATTAGTTCAACATCATGAAGAAACAAAAGCAAAAGCAACAATTCTTTCTGCTGTGGCTAAAGATGCATCAGGTTACGGCCGAATTATTCGTAATGATAAAAACTTAGTCGAAAAAATTGTTGAACATAAAGATGCCTCTGAATCAGAGTTATTAGTTACCGAATTTAATACTGGTACTTACTGTTTTGATAATGAATTTTTATTTGAAGCCTTAAACAGTGTGGGTAATAACAATGCACAAGGTGAGTATTACTTACCAGACGTGATTAGTATCTTGAAAAACAAAGGTGAAATCGTGACAGCTTTTGTCATGGATTCAGAAGACGAATCCATGGGAATTAACGATCGTGTCGCCCTTGCTAAAGCTAACCAAATCATGACCGCTCGTATTAATGAGCGTCACATGCGCAATGGTGTGACTTTTATTGATCCAAGCACTACTTACATTGAAAGTGATGTGGTTATTGGACAAGATACATTAGTTGAACCCGGTGTTGTTCTACGTGGTAAAACAGTGATTGGGGATAATTGTTTCGTGAGTGCTAATTCTGATATCTCACATTCAATCATCGGTAATAACGTAAAAATCCATTCATCTACTCTTAAGAATGCAACGGTCAAAGATGGCGCAGATGTGGGACCTTATGCTCACTTACGTCCAGATACGATTATTGCTGAAAATGCACATATTGGTAATTTTGTTGAAATTAAAAAAGCAACCATCGGTGAAGGCTCAAAAGTTGGTCACTTAACATATGTGGGTGATGCTACTTTAGGAAAAGATATAAATGTTGGCTGTGGGACTGTTTTTGTGAACTATGACGGAAAAAATAAATTTCATACAACAATTGGCGATCACAGCTTTATTGGCAGTGGTACCAATTTGATTGGACCTATCTCAATCGGTAATAACGCCGCGACTGCTGCTGGGTCGACCATTACTGAAAATGTACCCGATGATGCCCTTGGGATTGCCCGAAGTCGTCAATCAAATTTAGAAGGTTATTCTAAAAAAATGCCATATAACGAATAAAAAACATGAAATCACTTGATTTATTCGTAAAAAATGACTACTATTTAGGTGGAAGAATAATCTCAGTTATAGAAATAGAAAGTGGAGGTCCTCATGTCTAATCATTACTTTGATCCAAGACTAAAAATCTTTTCATTAAACTCGAATAAACCTTTAGCTACTAAAATAGCTGATGCTGTTGGGGTAGAATTAGGAAAGTCTGAAGTGAAACAATTCAGCGATGGTGAAATTCAAATCAACATTGAGCAAAGTATTCGTGGTGGTCACGTTTATTTAATTCAATCAACAAGCAATCCTGTAAATGATCATTTAATGGAGCTTCTTATCATGATTGATGCACTTAAAAGAGCAAGTGCTGAAACAATCAACGTGGTTATGCCTTATTATGGTTACGCTCGTCAAGACCGTAAAGCACGTTCTCGTGAGCCAATCACGGCTAAGTTGGTAGCTAACATGTTAGAAACTGCTGGAGCAACTCGTATGCTTACTTTAGATTTACATGCTTCACAAATCCAAGGTTTCTTCGATATTCCAGTAGATCATTTAATGGCTGCACCATTACTTGCAGATTACTTTAAAGATCATGGTTATGAAGGCGATGATGTTGTCGTTGTCTCTCCTGATCACGGTGGAGTAACTCGCGCTCGTAAATTAGCAGAAATTTTGAAATCACCTATTGCTATTATTGATAAACGTCGTCCTAAAGCGAACGTTGCTGAAGTAATGAATATTATTGGGGAAGTTAAGGGTAAAAAATGTGTCTTAATTGATGACATGATTGATACAGCTGGTACGATTACATTAGCAGCTGAAGCCTTGAAAGAAAAAGGAGCAATTGAAGTTGTTGCTTGTTGTACTCACCCTGTTTTATCTGGACCTGCAATTGAACGTATTGATAATTCTTCAATCGAAAAATTAATCATTACAGATTCAATTCGTTTACCTGAAGATAAAAAATCAGATAAAATCGAAATCGTTAGTGTTGGTGAGTTAATGGGAGATGCAATTAAACGTATCCACGAAAACAAACCAGTTAGCCCACTATTTGAATCAAGAAAATAGGTTAAACAACAGAGTGGTAAAAACGGCGTTTAACTCCAAGCAACTGGAGGAAATAATAAACAATCCCGGTTTTGGATTTTTTATTATTTTTGAAGTTGTCGTAGGAGTTGCTGTTTGAACCCGAACTAATCAAAGTGGGTCAAAAGTCGTTTTGCTCCAAGTAACTGGAAGGAATAGCTACTAATCCGTGCTTTTGGGATTAGTAGCTATTTCTGAAGTTATCGTAGGAGTAGATTTTTTATTCCATACTACATAGCGTGAATTAAAAATCGTTTTGCTACAAGTAACTGGAATAAATTAATCTTTTCTATACAAAAATACGTCAGACTACTTGTCTGGCGTATTTTTTGTGTTTTCATTTTGTGCTTTCAATAACTCTCTGATGTCAGTTAAGATAGCTTCTGAAGTTTCCGGCTCCTCTTCTTCAGCTGTTTCTTCTTTTTTAGGTACAATGGTATTCGCTTTGTTAACTGCTTTAATAATCATAAATAAAACAAATGCTGTAATTAAAAAAGTAATAAGTGCAGAAATAACTGATCCGTAATCAAATTTAATGCCATTTATTTTAAGAAACATTCCCTGTGTGGCATCTTTCATATTTTTGGAATTCGGAAAAATGAAACTAATAATTAAATTGATTAATGGCGTAATGACATTTGTGGTTAACGCCGTAATGATACTCGTAAAAGCTCCCCCAATAATAACACCCACTGCTAAATCTAAAACACTACCTCTTGATATAAACTCCTTAAATTCTTTTAACATTGTATCAGCTCCCTTAGTATTCGTCCTTTCATTATACAAAACGAAAGTAAATTATCATTCATTTTGATTTGACATGTAACCTATTTGTAATATATGATAAGATATTGTAAAGATAAATCAAAAGATTAAGTTTATTGCAATCCTTAATCTTTTATTAAAATTAGATTTTTCAGCTTAAAATCTAGCTTTTCCCTACCAATATAGATTAATTTTTGGTACTCTAGTGGGTGTATCTTATTTTACAAAATTAAGACACCTATCTGATCAACGAAGGAGATTAGATTCATGACCTATGAATTAAATAAAAACGTCAATTTACATGTTTTTCCAACTAATAAATATAAAACGGTGCGCCTTTTAGTTCGTTTTGCGTCACCTTTAAATAAAGAAACTAGTAGTAAACGATCACTTTTAGCCAGCTTAATGGAAACAAATAGTTTAAATTTCCCTGACCAAATTGCCCTTAGTAAAAAGCTATCAGATTTATATGGCGCAGGATTTGGTATAGGTGTTAGCCGTAACGGTAATCAACACTATTTCACCATTGGTCTTAATATTATTAATGATAACTTAGTCCCTAGTGGAACATCTGTTTTAGAATCTGCGGTAGAATTTTTAAAAGAAATTATATTTGAACCACACATTATAGAGGGAGCTTTTGAACAAGAAACTTTTGTCCGTGAGCAAGAGAATTTAGTCGAGTACATTGAATCAATTTTCGATGATAAGCAAACATACGCTGCTCTTTCTCTGCAAAATTTATTTTTTACTCACTCTAGTAGTCAAAGAACTCCTAGTTTTGGTGATGTCGAATCGATAGAATCCGAAACAGCTGCTTCTATTGCTAGTTATTATCAAGAAATGATTAAGACAGATAAAGTTGATATTATGGTCATTGGTGATGTTGCTGAAGGTTACGTTAAACGTGTCTTTAAAGATTTTGGTTTTACAGATCGTGAGAACATCGTCACACCTTTATTCTACCAACAACCCTTTCAAAATATTATTCAACAAAAAATGGAACAATTACCAGTCGTTCAATCCAAATTAAATTTAGCTTATCATTGTGATATCTATTATTATGACGAACTTTATTTTGCTTTAATGATTTTCAATGGTTTATTTGGTGGCTTCCCACATTCTAAGCTATTTCTAAACGTTCGTGAAAAGCATAGTCTTGCTTATTATGCGAGTAGTTCACTAGAGCCTTTTAGAGGATTAGTGACCGTCCAAACTGGAATTGATGGTAAAAACAGAGAAAAAGTTTTACGTTTAATTAACGAACAACTCAGAGAACTTGTTGCTGGAAAAATCTCACTTGAGGATCTTGAACAGACTAAAGTAATGCTTAAAAATCACTACTTACTTGGACAAGACAGCCAACGTAATTTGATGGAACAGGCTTATTTAAAATTAAAAGTACCTGCTGCTGATATTACTCAAGAAGAATGGCTGCAACGCATTGATCAAGTTAGCATTGAAGATATTCAAGAAGTGGCTAAACATGTCCGCTTACAAGCTGTCTATTTCATGGAAGGAGAGAAAAATTAATGATGAAAAAGATTTTTTATCCTTCAATTAACGAAACTCTTTATACTGGTACTTTAGACAATGGTCTAGAAGTTACTTTGTTACCAAAACTCGATTTCCATAAAACTTATGGCTTATTTACAACAAATTATGGCTCAATTGATAATGACTTTGTACCACTTGGACAAGAAAATTTTACTAAAGTACCAGATGGTATTGCTCATTTTCTAGAACATAAACTCTTTGAAAAAGAAGATGAAGATGTTTTTCAAAAATTTGGTAAACAAGGTGCTTCAAGTAATGCTTTTACTAGTTTTACTCGAACTAGTTATCTTTTTTCAAGTACTGATAGCACACTAAAAAACATTCAAACATTATTGGATTTTGTCCAAGACCCTTATTTCACTGAAGAATCTGTTAATAAGGAAAAAGGCATTATTGCTCAAGAAATTAGAATGTATCAAGATGATCCTAATTGGCGACTTTATTTTGGTATACTTAACAATTTGTATCCTAAGCATCCACTACATATTGATATAGCGGGTACTGAAGAAAGTATTGCTCAAATTACAGCAGAGGATTTATATCTTTGTTACAATACTTTTTACCATCCTAGTAACATGAATCTGTTCATCGTAGGTAATTTAGAACCCGAGCAATTAATGACTTTTATTAAAGAAAATCAAGCACAAAAAGAATTTGTTCCTAGTCAGTCAATCAAACGTCGCTTCCCTATTGAAACACCCAATGAAATCATTAAGGAAGATCGGATTGAATTATCCGTTAGCCGTCCAAAAGCTATTGTTGGTTTAAAAGGGCTTGATACGATCCCAGAAGATGGTTTTGAACGCTTAAAATACCAAACAAGTTTACAACTACTCTTACATTTACTTTTTGGTGACACATCTGAAAGTTACTTAGAGATGTACAACGATGGATTGATCGATGATTCGTTTTCTTATGAATTCACATTGGATCGTAGTTTTCATTTTGCTGATTTTAGTACCGATACTAATGAACCTGAACGTTTTGCTAACCAAATGATTAATTTGATTTTAAAATCAAAAGATAGTCCTGAACTAAACGAACGTAACTTAAACTTAGCTAAACGTAAAATGATGGGCCAACATCTCCAATCATTAGATTCACTAGAATATATTGCTAATCAGTTTAGTAGTATGAAATTTGGTGAAACAACCTTGTTTGATTTTGCAGAAGTGATTGATAGCATTGAATTAAACGATCTGTTAGAGGTACAAGAAAATTTTGTGCGCCCTGAAGGTTTAAGTCGATTCTTTATTTATCCTAAACAAAGATAAGAAGTTCAGCCCATAGCCTTATTGGCAGATACGATATTTTTTTGTATAGTCGTACTAAGGGCACATTTTAAACAGAAACATCATACTTAAAAATAATAAATGAACCAAAGAATCATCGTCAACTACGTGATTAGTTGACTCGTTTAGAAAGAAGGAGCTTACATTTGGAAACGATTGGAGAAAAATTAAAAGCAGCCCGCCTAGATCGCGGTCTGACAATCGGCGATTTACAAAAAATAACAAAAATACAACGACGCTATTTAGAAGCAATTGAAGATAATGATTTTGATGCCATGCCTAGTGACTATTACACTCGAACATTTATCAGACAATTTTCGGAAGCAGTTGGATTAAATCCTAAACCGCTTTTGAGACGTTTAGATGGCAAACCTGAAGAAGAAGAATCTGGTTTGTCTAATACTATGATTCTTTCATTACCTGTTAAAGGATCTAGAAAATCTAAATATAATCAAACCAATACGAAAAAATCAACAATAAAATCTTATATTCCTGTCTCTTTACTCATTTTAGTTGTTTTAGCTATTGCTGGTACGATTACTTGGGCCATTATGTTAGATTCTGAAAAAGGACCAATTGTACCAAAACCAGATAAGACAACGGTTGTCCAAGGTTCTAAGGAGTCTACTAAAGAAAGTGCTAAAAAAGAAACAGATAGCTCTGAAAAAACAAGCGAGACGTCTACAAAAAATAGTTCTAGCTCTGAAAAGAAAAAGAAAAAAGAAAAAAGTGCCTTTACATTAGAATCTGATACGGGTGATTTTGCAACTTATACCGGTAAAAATGTCAAAGAACCTTTAAAAGTCTCTTTCAAAGGCTTAGATGGACCTGCTTGGGTTGGTCTTCAATCAACAACTACACAAGAATTATTCTATCAATACACTATCCAACCTGGTGAAGAATTAGAAACAATTGCTCCAGACGGTTTGGAATCTCTTGATATTATCGTAGGTGCAGCTAATAATGTTAAAATCAGTGTGAACGGTGCAGAATTAAAATTCAACGAAAAAACTCCCGTTACAGGTAAAAAAATGATAACATTGAAGTTGAACAGTGCTACTACTAATACTCAAGAAGAGAAAGAGGTTAATAGATAAGATGAATTTACCTAATAAATTAACTGTGTTAAGAATTTTTATGATCCCGATTTTTATTGTGGTTGCTGTTATCCCATTAAACTGGGGTGAAATTAGTATTTTAGGAACATCTCTAGAAGTCACACAATTAGTCGCTGCTATCATCTTTGCTGTTGCTAGTATTACGGACTGGTTAGATGGAAAAATTGCTAGAAAGCATAATTTAGTGACTAATTTTGGTAAATTTGCTGATCCACTAGCTGATAAAATGCTCGTTATGACTGCGTTCATCGTTTTAGTTGAACAAGGAAAAGCTGCTGCTTGGATTGTGGCCGTTATTGTTTGTCGTGAACTAGCTGTCACCGGTCTTCGTTTATTACTTGTTGAGGGCGGTGAAGTAATGGCTGCTGCTTGGCCTGGTAAAATCAAGACAGCAACACAAATGGTGGCAATTATCTTGCTATTAATGAATAACGTGCCATTCGCTAGTCTTAGTCTTCCATTAGATCAGATTATGCTTTATATTTGTTTAGCATTCACTATTTATTCAGGTGTGGATTATTTTGCAAAAAATAAAGACGTTTTTAAAGATTCTATGTAAAATCAAGAGGTTTTCTCTTGATTTTTTGCGTTATAATGATTAAAGTTAACTTATGTTTTATATTTTAATTTAAAGGAATGATTCTTATGACAACTATTTTCAGGTCAGTTCAAAAACATGCTTTATTAAGAAGTATCGCCTATATTCTACTTGGTATTGCGATTTTTCTTGAACCTAACAAAGTTTCTCAAATGATTTTATATTTAATCGTTTCTTACAATGTCTTGATGGGAATATTCAACTTGATTAGTGGAATTAAAAACAAAACAAATGGTTATAATTCAGCAACACCAATTGCAATTTTTTACTTTGTTTTTGCTTTGTTGCTTTTCCTATTTGCTAAACCACTTGTTGGTGCACTACCTTTCCTTTTTGGTATTATGTTTATTATTGGTGGGGGGATTCGGTTGTCTCAATCATTAAGATTAAGACAGTATGTTAATGTTAAATGGTTACCTATGTTTATCTACGGTGGCGTAATGATTGGTGCGGGTGTTCTTTTAGTCGCCAATCCATTTTCAACAATGATAATATTCTTCCAATTCTTTGGTATTACACTATTAATTGCAGGTATCTCAGAGTTAATAGCCTTTATCCGTTTCAGAAATTTTGAAATGTAAAAAAATAAGGTAAGTAAAAACGTCGTTCACTTTTTGGTGGACGACGTTTTTTTATACTTAACTATCTTCTTCTATTTTTTCTTTTGGTGCTCCAATAGCTGGAAGTGATGGCTTTTTATGATTTGTTTTAACTTCTAGTAAATCTAGTAAGAAGACAAATACTGGAATCCCAATAATTAAGCCCCATATTCCAAAAAATTTCTCTGAAAACATTAAAATAATGAAAACATAAAAAACAGGTAAATCTGTTTTACTGCTCATTAATTTTGGATTTAAAAGATACGATTCAATCCCATGAATAATCGCAATCATAATCAAAACATAAATAATGTCATGAACACCGCCATTAGTATAAGCAATTAAACTAAGTGGAATACATGAAATAATCACACCTGCAACAGGAATCAAACTTAACAAGAATATCATTAAAGCTAAACTTAGTAGTTGTTCATGTGGAAATTTCATAAAATATAAACCAAATGATGTTAAAATCGTATTAATCATAGCGATAATAACTTGCGCTTCAATCACAACACCAAATGTATTAACAAATTTTTTCCCTAGATAACCAACATCTTTACTAAAAGTTCCAATTTTACTAGTGAAAAAAGCACGACCGAAATCTGTGACCCAATCTTTTTCAATAATAAAGAAGAAGCTTAAAATAAAGGACATAAAGAAAGTAATTCCCATAGAACCAATGCTAGTAATGGTGCTAAAAATAACTTTAGCTCCTGTTGTTAACTGTTGCTTAATATCTTGGAAATTGACGTTCGATAAAACCCATTCAAACAAACGATTATCACTATTCATTCGTTGATAGAATGAAAAAACTTCTTCGATCATTTTAACGGTTTGATTGAACAATTTCGGGACATACACTGTAATCGAAAAATATAGAAAAATAACGATTAGCAAGTAAACTAAAATAACAATGATTTTTTTTGGTATTTTAATAATACGATGGATCCCATCCACACTTCTTAAAATTAAGTAAGTGAGTATAAAAGTTAATAAAACTAAACTTAAGATGTTTCTAATTAAATACAGAATCATACAAACAGAGATTAAAACCAATGTTCTACGAGCAGTATCATTAGATTTTAATCGATTCCAAAAATCAAGCATAAAACACTCACAACCTCCCCAACCCTATTTTTATAAACAGAGTAATATCTACATTTTACGATAAAAAAAAGGCAAAAGATAGTAATTAAAGCTATTTCAAATTCAAAGTATCTAATATTAATATTTTATAGTAATTATCTAATACATCAGGTGTGACTGGTTCTTCTTGCGACTCTCCCCACTCATCCAACATTTGAATACTACTCGCTACATGTCTTGTTAATAAATCAATAGGTAATCCATTCCGACTTTCTTCTTTTAAAATGATACCAAAAGAAGCTGACATTTGTTTTAAGAAAAAAGCATCCACAGTTTCAATAAAAGATGGATCCAAATAATTCCGATTAATCAAACGCTGTGCTTCTGAATTTTCATAAAAATCAATCGAAATTTTAAAGGGTGTGTAAAACTTTTCTCGTTCATCATATTCAAAATAATCATTCCATAACACGAATAACCCAAATTCTAAGAGTTGATATTTATCTTCAAAATGACGATAAAATGTTGAACGGTGGATTCCTGCTATTTTACAAATTTCTTTGACACGAATATCACTAAAATGACATTTTTCATCGACCATCATTTCAAAAAAACTTTCCCAAATCTTTATATCCATTGTTTTTGTTGTCATTTTTATCCTCCTATTCAAAATCTTATAGAGACATTATATAGTTTTGTCTCTTATCAAACAAGTTCAAACATTATATAATGAAGTTAATCATATTTAGGAGGTTTTAGTGTGACAAAAAGAAAAATTATACTTTATATCGCAACAAGCTTGGATGGATTCATTGCTGACAACAACGGTGATATCAATTGGTTATCCACAAATGTGGACAACTCTGAAATCGACACGTCTTATGAAGATTTTTATCAACATGTGGATACTGTGATTCTTGGACGAACAACTTATGATCAAGTCACTCAAGTTCTTTCACCTGATAATTATCCTTACAGTGATAGTATTTCTTACATTTTAACATCTCGTCCAGAGGATAATAATGAGAAGCTTATCTTCACTGATCAACCTGTTGTTGAAATTGTTAATAACTTAAAACAAACAAATGGTGGCGATGTTTTTATCGTCGGGGGCGCAAGTATCATCCAGCCACTTGTTGAGGCTAACTTGATTGATGAGTACCAATTAGCAACAATTCCTGTAATTTTGGGTGAGGGAATCCCTTTATTCAAGCCTATTAAAGAGCCTTTAGGATTACACGTCAAAAATGTTTCCACAGTCAATAATATCGTTTATCGAACTTATGTTAAAAATTAAATCTTGTTTCCACATAATGTAAAGTTTTCTTTACATTATGTGGATTTTTATTTATAATGAAAGTAAAGATATCTTTACTTTTCCAGAAGGAGGTTAATAGTGACTATTACCGTAAAAAATCAAATCAAAGTAATACGAGAAGAGCGAGGGATTAAGCAAAATGAAATGGCAGATAGCCTAGGTGTTTCTAGACAAACTATGACCGCCATTGAAAAAATGAAATACAACCCTAGTTTGGAACTCTCACTTAAAATTGCTAGCTACTTTGATCTCAGCGTGGAAGAAATTTTTAAATTAAATTCGGAGGTGTAGAAATGATTTGGAACATTTTATATTATCTTTTAATCGCTTTTATTAGTATTTTTTCTATCTATTCTGTTGGTCGATTGTTTATCACACTACTTTTATTAGATCGATACGACGAACTTCAAAAAAAGGCAGTTTACGAATCTTTCGCACTTAGTTTTTTGATTATTCTTTTATTACATTTTGTCCAACTCAATATTAATCTTTTTGATATTGATTGGCCCTTACTAATTACACATGGCAATCGACTAGGAATTGCCGCTGGAAATGTACCAACACCTCACATCGATAGTTTTTTCTTTGATAGCTTTGTTTTAGCTATTGTTTATTTTATTAAGAAAAAACGATATGGGATCTAGAGTGATGAAAAAGGCGTTTAGCTACAAGCAACTGGAGGACATCATAAACAAGCCACGCTCTTCGGATTGATTATGATGTGTGAAGTTGTCGTAGGAGCTGCCTTTTGAATCCAGACTACATAAGCGTGAATAAAAAATCGGTTTGCTCCAAGTAACTGGAAGAAATCTCAAACAATCCACGCTCTTCGGATTGATTGAGATTTCTGAAGTTACCGCAAGAGCAGATTTTTTATTCCAAACTATAGAGTGATGAAAAAGGCGCTTAGCTACAAGCAACTATAGCTAACCGCCTTTTTATTGTCTCTTCTTCTCGATTTTTCTAATGCTTTCCCGTAACGTCACACCAATGCCCCACACAAAACCTACGCCTACCAACAGAAAACTAAGGACCAACATAATAAAATAAGAATAAATCAAAAAAATCATTTTTTCAACTTCATAAATTCCAATCCTTGATAATAAAAATAGTATTAATCCACTAGCAAATAAAATGACTGGCGCTAGATAAATCGACACGATTCCTTTCACTTTTGGCTTAAAATAATCATGAGCCAAAACCATTAAAATAGACACAATAATCGGAATACTTAACACTGTGATCCAGATGATTAACCCGTAATTAGGATTAAAAATAATATTCTTATTCTCTAATAATTGGCGACATATGAAATGAGTAACTAGTAACACCACTACCGCAATAACCTGTCTCTTCATACGTTTATTTAATTTCAATCATAACGCCCCTTCCAACATACTAATATAAATATACCTCATTATTTATACTATTGGTTAATTTTTTCTAAAAAAAATAAGCCTTTACGACTTACTCTCTTCCCTCACAACAAACTTCGAAGGAATCCCAATTTTTTCTACTTTTGAGCTATCTAAAACAAGTTCAAAAGCTTTCTTGCCAATTTTAGAAAATCGGTTGTCTATGGTTGAAATATTCAGTAACTGGCTACTTAACTGCATCTCTTGTCCCACTAAAAAAGGAACTTCCAACTTGTGGTCGAGATAATACTGCCTAGCACCCGCTACTACATCATCCCCGTTAGAAAAAATAGCTTCTAGCTCCACACCTGATTCATACCATTCTCTAGCCGCTTGATAGCCTTCTTCATAAGTAGCGATTCCTGTCTTGATCCATTTATCAGCCAAATCTTGACCGTATATTTTTTTATACGCTTTAATCGTTTCTCGGCTTGTAGCACTTACCTTCGCTACTCGACTAAAGAAAAAACCAATTTTTTGATATTTTTTTTCTTTGAGCCAACTCATCCCAGCTTCATAGGCAATGTTTCTCTCAGAATACACAGCAGAAATCTCAACATCGCCTGGATCTTCGCAGCAAACAATAGGCGCATATTTAGTATAACTAACTAAGGTTTCCAGAGATAAACCACGTGACGTAAAAATCAACCCATCATAGGCATTACTTCTTAGTTGTTCTAAGTAAGCTAACTCTTTTTCTTTATTATAGGCAGATGGCAAAATAACCAAATGATAGTCAGTCTGAAAAGAAGCATCGATGGCTCCCCGTAAAATTTCTGTGAAAAAGGGATGCTTCGTGTGTGGCAAAACAATGCCAATATTTAAGGTTTTTCCCCGACTTAAATCACGAGCAATCTCACTTGGTACATAATCTAACTCCTCAATCGCTGCCTTAATTTTTTGCTGTGCTTCTTTCGAAACATGCTTTCTTTGGTTAAGAACTCTAGAAACTGTAGCTGCCGAATAACCACTTTTTTTCGCAATATCATGTATGTTTGCCACTCACGTCACCTCTTTATTTTTTCAATAAATACGTTTCAATACCGTAACTAACACCATCTTCCAAGTTAGTTTTAGTAATATAACGACCATAAGCTTTGACTTCATCCGATGCATTCCCCATTACTACGGGATGTCCAACTTTTTCTAACATGGAAATATCGTTATGCCCATCTCCAAATGCTGCTACTTGGGCTACATCCAAGTCATAATGAGATAGGATATAATCAATTCCTTTAGCTTTTTGTGCTTTGATATTAGTGATTTCTAAAGTGTATGGACTAGATTGAGTAAAAGCTAATTCTTCAATTTCTAATTTATTAAAAAAGTTCTTCACTTCTTCCATCACTTCAGCATCAAAAATCCACAGCATAATTTTAAATATCTTACGTGGCTCATGGTTAAAAAACGCCTCTCTTTCCACAACTTTAGGAATTTGACTTCCAATACTCTCTTCTTTTTTTATTCCTTCATCAATCTTACACGTATACCAATTATCATCATCATAAAAACTAAAACTCAACATTGGATAATAGGTTTGAATTAGCGTGATTATTTTTTCAGCTAAGTTCCATTCGATAAATTCCTCAGAAATAATAACCCGTTGATCGCCCTCATTTCGGTAAATCAATCCCCCATTAAAGGCCACTTGAGGCGATGTTAGCTGTAATTTATCAACAATCGGTGCCATATCGTTTGGTGTTCTGGCTGAAACTAAACTAAATGGAATACCACTTTCTATAATCGTTGCTGCATTTTTTTCTGTAATGTTACCTGTTTCATTCAAAAGTGTGCCATCTAAATCTGAAAATATATGTGTAATCATGTCTTTACTCCTCCTATTTTTATTTACACTATATCGACTGAAACGGGTTTTAGGTCAAGAACTTTTTTAAAGAAATCAACTGATTATTTTCATTAAATTCACCACAGTAAACATCTGGAAAATTCATTTCCATAAACGCTTCATAACCAAACTCGCCCTTTGTTAACTCATTAAATAAAACAGCTAACCATGTCCCGTGACTACTAATCACAAAATTACCTGGGTTTTCATTTTGGATTCTAATAAAAATGGGCACTGCTCGTTCTAAAACATCATTCAATGATTCACCTGTCTCTAATTTGTAATTTCGATCTGCCCACTGCTTTTGCGTGAATTCTTGAAAGTTGTCCACCCAACTTCCAACTTCTCGCTCTTTCAAGTCCTCAACTACAAAGAATTCATGAGCTAATTTACTAGCTAAAGGTGCAATAGTCTCTTTGGCTCGTAAAAACGGACTGGTATAAATATTAGTTATTTCTTCCGTAAACAGCCTTTCGCTCAAGCTTTCAACGTCTTTTCGTCCTTTTTCAGTTAAAGGGGCAAGCTCATCATCCTTAATTCTTGTGTCTCTTAAACCATGCCTGATAAAATAAACCTTTTTCATATCATATCACGTCGCTTTTCTTTCTAGTATACCGTAAAGATCTCAAACAAAAGTGATATAATGAGGATATTATTTTTTTAAAGGAGTTCTACTATGAATGAAATAGGTATTGTCGTCTTATTTGTCATTGGAATCACAGGCTTTTTTTCTTATATCAATTATTTAAGCAAGGTAAAATTAAAACAACAAATCAAATCTGATTGGGGAAATATTCCTCGTGGCACTAAAAAAGATACTGAAAAAAGTCTTCATAAAGCGTTTAGTTTAAAAAATCACACTGGAAAAAGTAAAATTGATGATCTAACTTGGCAAGATTTAGATATGTTCGAGGTCTTTCAACGTATGAACTTAACCTATTCTAGTATTGGCTCAGAAAAGCTTTATACCACGCTCAGAAGTTATTCTTTTAACGATACAGAAAGCTCGCAATTAGAAGAGATGATTACTTACTTTAAGGAACATCCCCTCGAAAGAGAGGCTTTCTCTTATCAGTTTGCCCAATTAGGAAAAAAAGATTTCAACTATATTCAAGCTTATTTAACGAAACAAACAAAAGCCCCTTTTGAACAACATGGACTATTTATTTTACTTGGACTATTACCAATTTTTGGTGTCATTTCCGTTCCTTTTTTTGGACCAACAGGCCTATTTATTGCTATCGCTTCTTTATGTTTTAATACTATTTTTTACTTTATTCAAAAAGGAAAACTAGATGTGGAACTAGGAACGATGGGCTATCTTGTTCAAAGCTTATCCTTGGGAGCTAAACTAAGTAAAAAAGAATCACCCATTAAATCAAAATTACAACAAAACACTGCACCATTCAAGAAAGTTTTGCCCTTTGCCTTTGCTTTTAGAGTAAAAACTGGTGGCGATATGGAAATGATGATGGAGATGCTCAGTGCCGCCTTTCTACTTCCTTTTATTTCTTACGGAACCGTCTCAAAAGCTCTTGATACACACCAGCAAGAAACAAGGGAAGTCTGGGAATTACTCGGACAGATAGAATTGAGCATTGCGGTTTTAAATCTTCGTCAAATTTATCAAGATTATTGGTGTCATCCTGAATTTACACAGACAAATCAAGTGACTGGTGAACAAGTCATTCATCCCTTGCTGAGTGAGCCTGTCCCTAATCCAGTTGATTGGACAAAAAATACTCTAATCACAGGTTCTAATGCTTCAGGAAAATCAACCTATGTCAGATCCATCGCCATTAACTGTATACTCGCCCAAACACTTAATACATGCTTGGCCACATCATTTAGCTTAAAACGTGGGCATGTTCTTTCTTCTATGGGTGTGAGCGACAGCGTGATTGATGGGGATAGTTATTTTATTGCTGAGATAAAATCTCTACACAGATTGATTGATCAAGTGGCTACTGGTGAATTTTGTTACACCTTCATTGATGAAATTCTAAAAGGAACTAACACCATCGAAAGAATCGCCGCTTCATCTAGTGTTATCCAATGGTTAAATAAGCAAAATCAACTAAGTTTTGTGGCAACTCATGATATTGAACTTCCACAAATTTTAGGTACAGCATGTGACAATATCCATTTTGAAGAAACTGTGGAAAAAGACCAAGGTATTACCTTTGATTACTTACTCAAAGAGGGTGTAGCTACTTCTCGAAATGCCATTAAATTAATTGAAGCTCTCGGTTTCCCAGAAAATATTGTCAAACAAGCTTTCGACTCTGCTAATTACTTTGATACAAATAAAACGTGGCACTCGTAATTCTTTAATAATTTCTGAATTTTTCACTGAATGAATTAAGAAAGTTATTAGTTATGGTATGATAAACGAAATAATAAAAGGTGGTTACAGGATGATCAAATATTGGATAAAAGAAGCAATTTGGCTTATTTCTCTTGTGGTTATTTTAATTGCAATCAGAGTCTTTGTCTTCTCTCCCATTAAAGTCGAAGGACTTTCTATGATGCCTACGCTAGTCGATGGCGAAAAGGCGATTGCCTATAAACTTGGAAATGTTAAACGCTTTGATGTGGTTCCACTAAAAGCACCAGACGATCCCGCTCTTTTCTATGTTAAACGTATCATTGGTTTACCAGGAGACATCGTTGAGTATAAAGAAGATCAACTTTATATTAACGGAGAAGTAATAAAAGAAGATTATTTAACAGAGTACCAACAAAAATGGAAAGATAGTGGTAATACAGAACCATTAACGCCTAATTTTACTCTAGCAGAACTAACCGGACAACAAACCGTTCCTGAAAATTCTTACTTTGTTTTAGGGGATAATCGTCGTGT
>CAUQFM010000028.1:0-21322 GCA_963517295.1 uncultured Vagococcus sp. | reverse complement strand
GACAACAAACCGTTCCTGAAAATTCTTACTTTGTTTTAGGGGATAATCGTCGTGTATCAAAAGATAGTCGTTCAACAGAAGTTGGTTTTATCCCGAAAGCAAATATTATTGGGAAAGCAAAAGTCTCTTTCTGGCCACCTGAAAAATGGGGTATGATTAAGTAAGATTGAAATTAAATATAAACTGATAAATAAAAAAGGCCTTTTTTCGTAATGAAATTAGACCTTTTTTCTAATATATTGGTTTATATTTTAAATTAAGTTACGACAGTTCGACCTTTATCATATAAAATACATGCAGCTACTAACAAAAATGATAAATTGAGTAAAAATACAGACTTACCAAATAATATATATATATCAGTATATACATTTGGTATAGATGTTTGGATTAATATAAGTACATCACTTTTTCGACTCAGCATGAAGTTGGTCCAATATTCTGTGTTGGACCATTTATTAGGAACCCAGTCCATTGGGATGACAAATCTATACTTCAAAAAAATTAAAATTAGAGCCAAAGATATTATTTTAATTACTCGTTTTAACCCTCGTTTGTTTTCTAACATACTTATAAAATAAAACGAAATTATGAGCAATAATACTAGTACCAGCATATTTAAATATACTAGTAATAATTTAGAATCTAATTCTGCATACATTAAACCATAACTATTAAGTGTTCTTTGGGATAAGTTCGATGTTAACGTATCACTACTAGCGATATATATATAATCATTATTCGCATCAAATGTACTAACAATTATAGTATTACTAATCCTGTCTTCCACTTTTTGAATCGTAAATTTTTTACTTTCAATCCCTACAACAAGCCCTATAACATCAGATTGACCAAATAAACTAATAGCTACATCTTTACTTATAACACAGCTATTACTGGTATCTAAATTCAAATATTCTTGACTATTCATCATACTATTTAAATTACCTACATAATCTATCTTCTGAACAGTTCGAAATTTATTTAAAGATTTATTTTCAATTACTATCTTTTCTGTGTTAAAAAAAGAAAGTCGAGGTTCTTCTTTAGAAATTTTAGTTGCCAGATCAAAAGAAATTTTGTCAGATAATACGAAGCTTTTTCTTCTCGAAATAGAGTTATAAAATTGATTGTAATACCATATTGAAAATACAAAGGACAATAACATAAAAAAGATTATGCTTACTCTCATTATATTTTTTTTATTGAATCTAATCATCTGGTTTACCTTCTACAAATACTCTATCATTTTGAAATACTTCTTTATTACTATCTACTACTATATCAATATTTTGTAGATTCTCATTTTCTTCCAATGCCGCATACCTATCATTTTTATCTATAATCTTAATTGGTAAATCTTCAATTATTTTTATATTTCCTAATATTGTTTCTTTTTGAGTAATATACTTTATCGCTTTTTCTCCATTATTTTTTTCTTTAATTGCAGATAAAGGCACACAATATTTATAATTAATAGATTTTGACTGTACTTTAACTAATAAATTATCATTCAACTGAATCTCTTCGTTCAAATCAAGTTTAATTTCAAACATATTTTTTTGATTTTCACTTTCTTCAATTGAATAGATTTTCTCTATTTCCATAGGCGTATCAATCACTGCTTCACCATTACCTTTTGTCGCAGTCACCCTTTGACCTACTTTAAAAAATGAACCCTCTTCTTCAGTATACGCTCCAACTAGTTTTAATCCCTTCGAAGAATCTGATATTGAAATTGAACTACTTGTTGTCGTTTCTACTCCTAATTGAACATTTAATTTTATTACTACGCCTGAATTTTTTGCTTTAATTACACAATCGGAAACAAGTAAATCCTTGTATATATTAAGGTCATTTTCAACTCTTTCCAAATCAAGTAGAAACGTATCAAAATTTTTTTGATCCAATAAATACATATCTCTTTGTATTTCTTCCATCTCTAAATTTGTAGAACGATCCTTTTTATTCGTTTGTAATTTTTTTAATTCTCCGTTTAACTTCTCCAATTGAGTATCATGTTCTAATTTTTGATTTTCTAAATCAGATTGTATTTTTTCGTATTCTAAGGTCAATAAATTTATTTTTTTCTCAGTACTATCTCTGTCTATAGATAATAAAACATCATCTTTCTCTACAATACTTTTCTCATTAGTAAAGATATTTTCTACAACAACACCTTCAGGTAGTCTTATTACAGAATTATTTTCCCCTTCTACTACGCCGTTAACTGTTACTTCATTTTCTAAACTCATTGATTTAACTTTGGTTATTTTTACACGTGGTACTGTCCAAGAATTAACTATTCGTGAAACTATAGTTAAAAAAAACATTATAATAAAAAAAACTAAAAAAATTGTCTTCCATTTTTTTTTCATGCTATAACTCCTTTACAATAATTGAAGAAACTCCCTTTTCAAGATAAGACTGTCCAAACACAAAAATAAGTATCGAAGGAATTAATGTTACTACTGAAGCTGCTAGAGTAACACTTATATTATCAATATTTATATTAGGTAAATATAAAGATAATAGAGTCAGTCGACTATCATCAATAAAAACTAAAGGCTGTTCTATAATATTCCAATATTCAATAAATGATAATAATAATGCTGAAATTATTCCTGGATATGCCAAGGGAATTCCTATTTTTAATAAAATTTCATAGTCCTTCGCACCATCCATTTTAGCTGCTTCAAATACTGATGGAGGAATTTTTTTGAAGAACATATAAATGACAATAACTGGAAAACTAGAAAAAATTCCAGGAAGTATGAGAGACCATAGTGAATTAATAAGGTTAAATTGGTCTAAAATTTTATATTGTGGAACCATTAACACCATAAAGGGAAGCATCATCATGATTATATAAACTAAAACGATTGCTTTTTTGTATCTTATTTTATATATTGTAAGCCCCCAAGCTGCTAATACAGCAATAATAAATTGCCCGATGATAACAAACATCACTACTTCCATGCTATTCCAAAATACCACAAAAAATTCAGGTGTATCAAAAATCAATTCCACATAAGACATTAAAGAAAACTGTTCTGGTAGTATACCTAAAGAAATATATTCATTAGAGCTTGTAGATAAAATAGGCATAAATTTTTCAGTTATTTCAAATTTCCCCATCAAGGATCCTACTATCAAAAAAAATAAGGGATAGATAAAAATAAAGATTAACACAAAGGAGATTACAGAATTAAATTTTACTTTCATCACTCACCCTCGCTCTCTAAAAACTTAAAGAATACAATGATAATAAGACAAAAAAAGAATCCTATAAGAGATCCAACTACAGAAATACTAGTCATATTTAAATCTCTAAACCAATTATTTAATAAGTGTTGTAACATATAAATATTTTTATTTGGGTAGTCACCACCAATAAGATAAATTTCTCTAAACACTTTAAAAGCATTCATTGTAGATAAAACTAACAATAACAACACTGTTCTTTTTAAATTAGGTAATGTTATAAAGATAAATTGAGTTAGCTGTGTTGCCCCATCAATACTTGCAGCCTCATATTGATCATTTAAAATCGACATTAAACTAGCTAGCCAAATTATTGTCGTATAACCCAAATTTTTCCATATATAGGTTATAACTAAAATGACAAAAGAATATTTAGAATTTAGCCAATCAATCGGTGGAATGTTAACTATATGTAACAACATATTTAACATTCCATTGTTGTGAAAAATACTTTGCCAAACTATTACTACTGCAGATACTGGAATAGCAAATGGAAGTAGGCAGATTGATTTCAATAAAACACTTAATTTGTTTTCATTATTTAAAATAAAAATGGATAATAATAAGGAAATAAAAAGTAATATTGGCACACAAATAATAATAAATTTTACCGTATTATATGATGCTAATTTAAACGCACTATTATTAAACACTTGCTTGTAATTATTTAGCCATCCCTTATTATCAGTAAAAGAGTTGATTAATGTCATTATAAAAGGAAATACTGAAAAAACAAGGACTCCTAATAAGCTGGGAAGAATAAACATATACCTTTTAGGATTCATGTTCTTTTTCCAAATAATATAAAGATAATTGACTTTGGATCTTCTCTACTGCTTTTTTAATAGTTATTTTATTGTTAATAACTTTATTTCCTTCCTCTAAAATCATTTTCTTTATTGTTATATCTTCAAAAATAGGTTCAGACAGAGTACTTAATCCTGTTTTCATCTCTTTTTTTTCTTGATCGTTAATCTTATCACTTTCTACAGCTTCTAAATCGATTTTATTCAAAAGTTCCTCAGTAGCATTTATGTTAGTAGGTATTCCCTCATACTTGTTGACAATTTGATACTCTTTGGAAGTAACATCATGTATGAATTTTTGAGCTTCTTCACTATTTTCGGAATTTTTTGGGATTGATAAAATCGATTTTGGAATATATATCGCCTTATTATCTTTATAAGCAAAAGAACAACTAATTCCCGATCTATTTAGCATATAAAGTCTTTGGAATTCAATAATTGAGGTTATATAATCAAAAGAAAATAATGATTCTCCATTTTTGATGCTTTCAACAGAACCAAAATACAGCATATCTATATCTATATCATCAATCTTTCTTCCTTCACCTTCTGGACTTAGTTTCCCTTGATTTTCAATGATATTAGCTTTTACTAAATTTTCAAAGTACGTCTCTAGTAAATTATCGGTTATTTTATTATTAAAAAAAGTAGTTTGATAGATGTATGAAGCTGTATTGTACCGCATTGCTGGATTTAATTTATTAACCTTTTCTTTAGTATTAAAAGTATCAATAGCCTCTAAAATATCACTTGTTTTTTTTGTTTTTTCTAATTTTTGATCTTTGCTTATCAATATAGGTACGGACATTTTAGTTGGAATAGCATACACTTTAGAATTTTTTGAGTAACCCTCTATTGAGGATTCCATAAAAAGATCACTATCTACAACATCCGATAAATCCAGTAACACTTCTTTTTCAATATATGATTCCGCATTCAGTCCATCTAATATAAGAATATCCGGACTATTTTTTGTAAGAATTTTTGTATTTAATGATTTAATAGCATCTGAAACTGTTACATTAGAGTTCTCTTTTATTCCAATTTCATAATCTATATTAACGGATGGATTATCTCTTGAAAATTTATTAATCATGTTTTTCATATCTCTATTTTCAAATAAACTATAAATTTTCAAATTTTTATCTTTCTTTACTTCTTCTTTTTCATAGTAATATAGCTTATCATTTTCCTCTTCCTTAGCCCATAAATAAATATTTTTAGCATTTTCAAAAATAAATGATTTCTCTAAAAAAGCATTAGAGTTTCCTAAAACTGAGCTTTGACCACTTAATATTTTCTTGTTTTTACCATTATTTTGTATTTCTTCTATTCCATTTCCATTAGTTAAATACAAGCCATTCTCATTTTTAAATAAATAACTTCCCCCTATATTGAAATCGACATTTTCAATTTCCTTTGTTAAACTTTTCTCTATTTTTGACTTTTCAACGGTCTTATTTTCTTTGATATCAAATTTATATAGTTGTCTATTACTCGCTAATATAGTTAAGTAATTATCTTCCATGTAAAAACTTTGAATCATATTTTGATCAATTTGGAAATTATTAACTATTTTTTCATTCTCGATATCAATTAGATAGACGCCGCCTTTAAAATCAGCTGCGATGAACAATTTTGAATTTAAAAATGTTATTGTATTAATTTTATTTTCAAAAACTACTTTCTCTAAATCAACTAATTCTTTTTCTTTTTTATTTTCCTCTAGTAAATAAAATTTGGTCTTTTCATTTTCTTCACTAGAAACTATGTTACATAAGACTTTTCCATCATTTGAAATTTGACTAAAAAATTCAGATTCTTTATCTAACTTAAAAAATGAATAATCTGAGAAGTCATAGCTTTTTTTCCAATCAGAATCATTAACATTATGCGTCCAAAGTCCTCCACTAGATTGATTTGCCGATGATTCTAACAATAAAATATTTCCTTCCTTATTTATTTTTAGATCATCAATATTTTTTACTGTTTCAGGTAAAGATAATTCTTTTTCACTATAATTAGTCTCAACTTTTTTTATATTTTCTTCCTCTTCTTTACTACTGCATCCTGTAAAAAACAACATAGCTGTTAGGATAAAAATAAGAACTAGACTCTTTTTTTCATTCATACCAATAACCACCTTTTTATTTTGTTAATATTTTATACTCAGGGCAAGTTTTCGATAATTGTTGATGATTACCATAACCAACTACTGCTCCTTTATATATCGAATATACGCATATTTTCTAAATACATGCGTATTTTTAAATGTAAAATTACTTGGTCAGATATAGTCTATAATTTTTATTGTATTGTGATAATTTTATTGTTAAACGCCATTCTAATTCCCTTGCGATTGGAAAAGGGGCTTGGAAATATCGGTCTGCCACTTCTAATTTACAAGAAAAAACATCCCTCAAAAAGAATTCACTCGTTGTTGAATAATTTATTCAATATTCACTGTCGTTCCAATATCCAAGCTGGTTGTTATGCCTAGCTGTAAAACATAAATATTATAAACAAAAATTAAGACTGATAAAATGACGATTAATTTATAAAATTGATTGTCTTTTTTATTGCGCCACAGAACAAGAGGAAGTGCGATCAACCCAAAAGGAGCTATGGCAATAGATAAGGTGGTAAATAACAGTAACACCCAACTTTCATCACTGTCTGAAGATAATAATTGATTTAGTTTTTGTTGCTTCTTTTCTATCTCTTCCATATTTTGATTCATTTGTTCTGTTTTTTGATTAATCTCATGTTGGAGAACTTTTGTTTCTGTTAAAATTTCATCAATCGACACTTCATAATATTTACTTAACTCAACTAAGTTATCCAAATCTGGGTACGCTTTATCTGTTTCCCATCTTGAAATAGATTGACGAGAAATATTTAAAAAATCAGCTACCTCTGCTTGAGAAAAACCTTTTTCTACTCTGACCTGCTTCAACCGTTTACCCAATGTCACATAAATCAACCTTTCTTTTCCATTAGGGAATAGCGAAAATTGATCAAGACATCCTCCATGGATATCTCTAAAAATTCGGACAAGTCATATAAATGTTCCAAAGAAGGAAAAGCTAAATTATTTTCCCACCTCGAAACCGACTGTCTTCTGATCCCTAAAAATTTTGCCATCTCTTTTTGACTCTTTCTTTTTATTATACGATTGTTTTTTATAAAAGTCCCGAAATTCATAAAAACTCTTCCTCTCTCATTTCATTTATTTACCTTAACTATATCGAAAATGAAAGAAAAAAATAAGCAATCATTGGTTTACATCTCAGTACTTTTTGCGTGCTTCTCAAAAAAAGAAAGGTCTTAACGATTTAAAAAATGAAAAGAATATTTTCAATAGTGAATTGATTATTTTAGAGAAAACCTTTTTAAATTTTACAGGTAACGAATACATCATGACATTTACGACTAAGTCTGATAAAGAACTGGACAGCACAGATTCCCTCGTTACAAAAAATGAAACTGGAAGAGAATATTTCGTTCGATATTCCCTAAACCATTACGACGTTTCCTATTATCCAGTCTATAATGGTAATACACCGGAGGATATCGATTTTATTAAGAATAAATTTTCCTTTCCACCGAGTGATAGAGAATTAATAGATATTGGTTACGACATTCCTAAACCTTAGTTAGGAGGTACTCATATGAAATCAGAATACTTTCAAACGATTTATCTCACCTTAATTTTTACAGTTATTTTCTTTTTATCCCTTGTTTTTGCAACGGGAAGCGGTATTGGAATAAATTTGGATGATAATCAATTGGTGGGTTATTTATTGAGTATCGTTTCCCTCTTCATCTGTTTATATGCCTTTAGAATCAAGCAACCTATAAAAAGAAAACTCATGGTTAAAACGTTGGGGACGATTCATGCTATCTTCCTTATTTTATTTTTTTCAGGTTGGATTGGGTCAAATGAAGGCATGTTTATTTTTATTATTCCGGTTATTGGTATTTCTTATTTTAGTTTTGTAACGATCATTCATTATTTGGCGTTTAGTAAATAAATGGTTTTAATCAGTAGATTGATACTATATAGATATAGCTATTTAATTTCAAATACACTTACTCACCATGTAAACTAATACTGTGAATCATATGATATTATTAAGGCACTACTAGAAAGGAGTAATAACTATGTTGTTTAATAAAATTGATATCTTTGAATTTAATTCAAATCTCGGGTTACGAGTACCTGGTAAAAAAGAGCCCCAAGTCAAATTTTTCCCCAATCATCTCAAAAAGTATGGTTTCTATGACGAAATTAATCCTAGAAAAACATTTAATTTAGAGCCACAAACCTATCAATTAGAGTTTGATAAAGATACTGGCATTTTGAATGCAGACGAGGTTATTTTATATACAAATAAACAAGCTGAATTACTAGAAAAAGAACTGAATACTGATACATTTAAACTAATATTAGGTGGAGATTGTAGTATTTTACTTGGAAGTTCTATAGCATTGAAAAAAAGAGGAACATATGGTTTATTTTACTTAGATGGTCACACTGATTATTCTAGTATTGAAACAACTGATACTAAAGCAATTGCAGGAATGGATTTGGCTTTAGCAACTGGATTCGGTCCTAATAAACTTGTGAATATTGATGGTTTATCTCCTTATTTTAATGAAGAAAATGTATTCTGCGTAGGGGATAAAGAAAGTGATCCAGAATATGTTAAACTTATTAAAAATTCTAAAATAAATTATTATGACCTATTTGACTTGAAAAAAATAGGTGGTCAAGAAATCGCCAAAACATTTTTAGATCACGTTTATGAATCTGATTTAGACGGATTTTTTGTTCATTTTGATGTGGATGTTTTATCGAGTGATTTTATGCCCTCAGTTGATTGTCCTGATACTAGAGGAATAAATTATGAAGAATTAACTGTCATTTTAAAAGAATTATTATCTAGTCAAAAAATTATAGGGATGGAAATCACCATATTTGATCCTTCTTTAGATACTGATGGCGTCATTGTTAAAAAATTTATCGAAGAAATAACTTACCTATTTAAAGATTATCAAACAATTAACACCGATATTATTTAAATTAAAACATACACGTAGGAAAACAGGCTGACTTTAACATTTGCCTATGTTCCTACGTGTATGTTATTTGTATCTAGAGATAAAAAGTAAACTTCCTATTATTCCGTCACATTTCCACTATTTAAAAAGTTACCTTTTTCTTCAAGGGGTAACCAATCTAAGAAATTCTTCACGTAAGTATCCCAGAAGTCCCACTCATGACCACCAGCATCTTCAATGTAAGTCATCTCAACCTGACGATCATCCATGAATGTTTTGAATCCTCGCACACTTTCCAATAAGAAATCATCCGTTCCAATTGGTAAGTATATTTTAGGGATTTTCGCTCCTGATTTGATTAATTGATCCACTAGATAATAATAATCTTTGTCACTATTTTTAATCGTATCAATCCCACCAAAGGCATTATCATAGAAATCCAAACTCCAACCAGTGACAGATAATAACTCTGATCTTTCAGCAATTTGATCAATCATTAAGCCAGGTGAGAAAGCACCAATATGACTAAATGTCTCATGATATTTCAAACCATTAATCAATGCTCCATAACCACCCATTGAAAGTCCTGCGATAAAGGTATCTTCTTTTTCATGAGACAGCGGGAACATATTTCTTGTAAACTCGACTAATTCTTGTGCCACGTAAGCACCGTAATTTTCCCCACGGCTTGGTTTATCGACGTAAAACTGATTTTCGCCTGAAGGCATAATAACTGCTAAATTATGTTCTTCTGCCCACCGTTGAATTCGTGTTCCTGATAAATAATCCGTATAATTTCCAAAAGCGCCATGTAATAAATACAAGGTTTTAAGCGGTTTTTGTGTTTTCTCCTCCTCTTCACCAAATGTAATTTTATCTAAAGGAATAATTGCATTAAAGGTAACCGTTCTTGATAACATTTTTGAAATAAAGTTTGCTTGTACTAAAGCCATGTAAATAACCTCTTTCTATTCTTTTTTATGTATTTGGTGCTAGTTGTTTTTTCTTTTGTAGACTTAAAACTACAAATGACAATACACTCAATCCGATTAAACCTAACCCACTAATTAAAAAGCTATCTGCAGCAGTTGTCATTCCTGTCATTTTTCCTAAAAAGCCATGAATCGTTGGAGATAAAAAGACACCTAAGTTAATTCCTACAAGTAAAATACCTGTTGCTAAGTTAGCCGAATTTTTTGGTGCGACTTGCCCCACTAGCATAAACATAAAGGGTGCTGCTAAACTAAAAGATAACCCAGAGACAACCGCTCCTGCCGTAACCATTGAGATAGAGCTAGAAGATAAGATAATAATGAAGCCCACTCCCATGCCTAGTAATCCGATAGGTAACACATTTTGTTTTAACAATTTAAAAATTTTACCATAGAAAACACCCACAACAATACCGACAATAGTAATTGACCCTAAGATACTTGCTGCCGTTTCTGGTTTTCCTAATCCTGTTTCAACTAGCAATGTAGACGTTTTCAACATCACTACAAAAAATAAAGCGTATACAATTAAAGCGAAAAACATTAATACTAAAGTAGGTACATTCACACTTTCTTTTGTTTTTTGTCTTTGATTATTAGCTGTCTCATCTGATTTTTCATCAGAAGGTAACTTGATAAATAACGCAAACATAATCAAAGGCAATACCGAAATAGCATATACAAGAAACGAATTTTGCCAACCAAATCTTGTAAAGTAACCAACCAAGAGCGTCATCACTGTACTTCCGATTGACCCCATAGCAGCTTGCAAGCCCATTAAACTCGCTTGTTGCTCACCATCATAAAGCTCTGTGATTAAACTAACCGCTAAAGCATTAAATAGCCCAATTCCAGCACCAAAAAAGAATCGTGAAACTAAAATCACCGTATAGTTATCAATAAAAACAGGGATGAGTCCTGAAATTAATGCGATAACTAAACCTAATAAAACCGTATTTTTCTTGCCAATAAATTTAGTAATAAAATTGCTTAGTAATACAAAAATCAAAATACCAAAATTAGGCACAGTCGCTATTAACTCAATAGATGACATACTCTGACTCGAAAATGACTCGTGCATTAAAGGAATTAAAGACGAGATAACTGGTCCCGCTACTAATACTGAAGAAATAGATAATAATGACGCCTTAAATAAAAAGCTATTTTTGTTCATGATTGATCCTCCAATTAATTATTGAAATCGATTACATAAAGAAGAATAGCATGGATTTCAACTATAAAAGTGGCAGTTTCAATCAAAAAAAAGGGCAATTTCAGCCGCTTTTTATTTTTTATGGTCAATTATCATTTTTTTGTATGCCAATTGATATTTTTTGGGTGTTTCTTTAAATATATCCTCAAATGCTTTTCTAAAAGATTTTTCATTCGGAAAGCCAGATAAATCAGAAATAACTTGAATCGTTTTTTCACTTTTAATAAGTAAACTTTGTGCCTTGTTCACTCTAACTAACTGAACATATTTCATTACACTCAAGCCTAAGTTTCTTTTAAATAATTTGCTTAGAGAATTGGTAGATAGATGAAATTCAGTAGCTATTTTTTCTACAGTTAAGTCTTGTGAATAATTTTTTTGAATAAAAGAAAGAATCATTTGGATTTGACCTAACTTCTGATTATATACATTCGAATTAATTGGCATTTTTTCTTCCGTCATCCAATTTTGAGTCATCAAATAAATTATTTCATACATTAGCGACATTAATTGAACTTCTAAAAATGGAACGGGTTCTTTTTTTACTAAATGATAAAAACGACTTAATAATTCTCTAAAATGATTTAGTTCTTCCTGATTACCTAAAGGTTGATTAGAAAATCTCATGTAATCAAAATTAGGTAATAGTTGATTCAAAAAATCAAATGGTAGCTGAATTGTTAAGGCTTCTAAATCTGAGCAGTACGTCGAAAAAGCACTGTGGATTTCAGCAGAATTGATTAAAAGAATTGTTCCTGGTTCTGTTTCATAGGAAATTCCATTAATCGTAAAATTTTCAATCGTTCCTGAATAGGTGTATGAGATTTCAAAAGACGTGTGCCAATGAGGAAGGACTGTCGCTGTGGATTCCTTCCATGAATGAACAAGCCAGTTAAGTGGTACTCGGTGATTTCCGTACTCTATAAACTCATGTTCAAAAGACATTTATTTTCTCCTTTTTAAATAATTATATAAAAATAAATGAGCACCACAATTTTTTGAGATGGCTCACTTATTTTGACAACTATATCTCTTCTTCGTCTTCAAATTCTAAAATATCCCCTGGCTGACACTTTAAGACTCGACAAATTGCTTCTAAAGTTGAAAAACGAACCGCAGTTGCTTTTCCAGTCTTTAATTTAGATAAATTAACATTAGTAATGCCTACTTCATCTGCCAAATCCTTTAAAGAAATTTTTCGATCAGCCATCACTCGATCTAAACGAACGATAATCGCCATTTTATTTCTCCCCTTACTAACTAATAATCTAATAATTAAACCACATCATTGGTAAATTTTTGTAATGTTATCCCGTATCTAATAACTTCTGCCATAAAATAAACCACAATCCCGATAATTGATTGGGCAGTAAATGTAATTAAAGCAAATTGATAGCCATTAGTCATTAATATATTGATAATTATATAGTATATAAGTGGTGCGATGATATCAACAGCAATTAGCATAATACCGATTTTTCTTAATAAGTGGTAAACAGTTAAAGTAAACGGTTGTTTTTCAAATCTCATAATCGAAAAAAAAATTCCCGCCTGCCACAGAATATAAGATTGAACCCCTCTTTTAAAGATACCTGAGACACATAGAGCGAGATAATGATCTGAGTTTGCTAAGTGACCTTTACCTCCAGAAAAAATATTAATACCATCAATGCTAAGACTTAAACTTTTAGCAACATCTTGTTTCATACCAGTTACTAACCCAATAACAATGAAAATAGCCATTAATCCAATAATAATACTTTGTACCTTAAAAATAGTTTCTAACACTCTAGACAACCTCTTAAATTTTTTTACATTCATCTCACTCACTCCTCTTTATAATTATTTTACGCTTATAATAATCATAATTCAACAATTAATTAACGTTTATCGATAATTAATTACTTTTTAATATTACGCATGCCCAATCAACGGTATCTTAATCCCCTCAAAAGGCAACAAATCTTTCCCTAAAATAAACAGCGCATCATCATCAACAAAGACTAATTCTTTCTTCATCTCTAGCCCCTCACATCCTGTTAATTCAAATGGACATTCAATTACCTCAACCACATCGATTGGTAAATAATTTAACACATCACTTAACTGCCATTCTCTACTTGTTAAAATATCCAATAAATAGAGTCGATTACCTTCAACTTCAAATACCACGTACATCTCAAGTTCTGGAATATAATAAGTATTCTCAGTAAAAATAGTTGAATAATAAAACATAGATAACGTGACATTATCAGAATAATAGGTTCTAATAGCGCCCTGATTTCTTTCTGAAATAAGTTCTTCAATGTCTTCTTGTTTTTCTTTGAAATTAATTTTTTCAAGACTATTTTTTTCAGTTTTATATTCACTAACATCAACAACGGTTTCCACTTCCCCTAGATGCTTAAACCCAAATTTAGGGTAAAAATCAAGGGCCATTTCATTAGCAAACAAATAAATATAATCATATTGCTCTTGGTATTTTGCTAAAATATGTTCCATTAATTTTCTTGATAATCCTTGTTTCTGATATTCTTTGTGCGTCATGACAGTACCGATTTGAAGCACTTGATATTTTTCTTGATCAATCACTAACTCACTTTTAGTCACCGATACATTAGCTATTATCTCGTTGCCTAAGACATATGAATAAGGGATGTAGTTATCTTGCCAATAGCCTAATTCATACCATTTTTCAAAATTTATCCCAAAAGTTGCTTCTGCGAGTTCATTAAAACTCTTTCTTAACGCTTCATTATTTTTTATGTTTGTTGTTAAATAGCAGTTTTCCATTATTTTTTCTCCTTATCATTTAGTTATTTATATTTATTATCTTTCTAATTCACTCTTATCACCTCCAACAACACAAAAAAAGACAGTGCAGATAAGCTCTGGCACTGTCATAAAATAAGGGGTGTCACAGTATTACCTGCTTTCACCTTTTTATTTAATCTGGGTTTATGACGACTCCTCCAGTTACTCGGAGCTAAACGTCTTTTTATGTGCTTTGTTTTACTTTCTTATCTATCGCTTGAAAACGTCGTTAAATAATCCTCAGCTGCTCAGCTGAAAAAATTATCCTTCTATTGTTTTCTATTTAGTTGGTTAACGTATTAACCAGCGATAATAAGTTTTAGCATAAACAAAGCCTCCTAATGTGTTGAAGTTAATTTATTCTAACATAGTTCAAAAAATTTTTCCTATAGTTTACTTTCCAATCCTATCAAAAATTGTTGTTTCTTCTCTTTACTTGATGTCACAACATATCCCATATGATGCCACTTAATTCCCGACATTCCTACACTTTTTAATGTTGCTGAAATAAATGTTCTCTGGATACTGTTTCCTTTTAACAATTTAATGTACCACTTAGGCGCTTGTCCTGTTGTGATAACATGGACTTTCTTAATATGTGTTAGTAATCCCGTCATAATTCCTTTGCTGTCTTCTGTATACGCAAAGTTTTTTAATAATACTTTATCTAAAAATCCTTTTAAAATTGCTGGGGTACTGTACCACCAAATAGGAAAAATAAAAATCAATTCCGTGCTATTTTTTAACATATTTTGATAATTTTTCACTTGTTGACTTGGTGTCTCTCCTTTCGAAAAATGTTTTAGTTCTGAAGCATGAAAAACTGGGTCAAACTGTTCTTGATACAAGTCAATCACTTGGTAAGTTTCTTTCTTTTTGCTCAATATTTCTTTAGTTTTATCCAACACTGCGTGGTTTAAACTACCTTCCCACGGATGAATATAGATTATCGTTTTCATTTATTTTTCTCCTTTTAAAATCATTAGTGCGCACTTATGCACTTATTAGGTAATAAAAAAATCTATTACTAACAACGAAATAGATTTTCTAATTGATGTGTGGTTTCTTTAAATTGATTGAGGATAACTTCTTCATTTAATAAGTAAAAAGTATTTCTACCTTGCTTTTCTTTAGATACTAACTGATAACGATACATCAAATCCAAATGTCTAGAAATTACTGAACGATCTTGAGGTAGTTTTTCAGAAATTTCAGTAATATTACATTTGCCGTAGACCGCTAAATACTTAATAATATCAATTCTAGCTGGATCAAAGAGTGTCTTATAAAATTCAAAATCAACCGCTTCATCAACTGCTTTTACACACATCTCTTTCTCTACTTCATTCATTTCTTCACCACCTGAATAGATTATACGTGTTTACGCGTGCACATGTCAACGCTTTTTACTTGTTACCCACAGTATAAAGTAGGCATTAACCACACAGTCAAATTTTTACCCCTCAACTTTAGGATGCTTTACAAAGATTTTCTGTTGAAATTTCGGGTATTTTTTACCTAGAAAATAAGTATAACTTAAACTGGAAAAACCATATAATGCCCAAACATACCATCCTTGTTTTTCTGTATCAAATAAACGATAGATACCAAAAATATCTTTAATAATTTCATCCAGCATTTCTTTAAAAGAACCATCCAAAGTAACCTGTTGCTTGATTAAAAAATTTTCGATTAAAAATTGAAATAAACAAATAAACAACCAACCAATCAAATAATGAGTCCCACCATAGCTTTTAACCATCTTTTTGTAAATAGGAACTTCATTACCGTTCACATCTTCAAAATAAGAAATGATCTGCTTTTCTTCTGCCACTTTACTATGCTTAGCTTGATAAAAGCCAATCGCTAAACTTACCAATGCAATTAAACCTAACCAAACAATATTCAATTTGTTATTAAAATTCATTTGTTTAAAAAACTGGAAAAGAGAGAATAATGGAATAAATAAAAAATTTAGTTTTTTAACATCTGTAAAACTATATTGCTCTTTAATAAAATAAATAATCACACCGATAACCAATAATGTTTGTCCCATAAAAATCATCCTAACTTTTATCTTTTTTTTATTTATTATATCATTAAAGTAAAAAAGACTAACATTTAAGTCAGTCTCCCCTTATTTTATCCAACAACATTCTTCTCGCAAGATACCATATTTTACAGAATCATAATAAATCCCTTGCCAATATCTTACCTTACGAATAATACCTTCTCTTGTCATTCCTGATTTTTTTCCGATTTTTTCCATGCCAGGATTTCCTGACCAGGTAGTGAAGCTAAGATGTGGCAACTCAGGATACTCAGAAAATAAATAGAGCAACCATTCTTTAAGGACTTTTGTGCCAATTCCTTTTCCCCACATACTTCGATCGTAAATCACCAAACCAACTTCTAACCAATGTTTTAACTTACCATCTTCCCAATAAGCCGTCACAATTCCCACTACTTTTTCATCCACTACAATCATTTTAAATCGGTGATGATTGATAATTTGAGTTGCCCATCCTGTAACAAATTCTTTTTTTGTTAGAATAGGATCATTAAAATAGGGACCATTATAATTCATCCACTCTAAATCAGCTTTTGGACCATAGCTAATCTCCCAGATTGTTACTAAATCGGCTTTGGTAATTTTTTTGAGTTCGATAGTCATGAGCGTGCTCCTTTGTTCTTTTTAGCTCAGTTTAACACAGCTCTTCCCTAATCTCCTTCTCTAGTTTCAACAAATATTTTTTCCGTTCCAAACCGCCCGCATAACCACCTAGCTCTCCACTTGTTTTAAGAACACGGTGACAAGGAATAACTATTGCAAGCTGGTTGGCACCGTTAGCATTCCCTACAGCTCGCACCTTATTTTTATCTCCCAAGTCACTTGCTAAGTCTTTATAACTTCTGACTTCTCCCATTGGAATTTTTTCCAGTAATGCCCACACGTCTTTCTGGAAGGGAGTCCCTTTTTTAAATAAAGGTAAATCGAAAGTTTTTAACTTTTTATCAAAATACAAACGGACTTGCCTTTCCACCTCTTGATTAATCGGATTTTCACCATGAATAATCCGGAAATTCAGACTTTTTCTTAATCGCTCGATTTCTCTTTCTAACCCTCTACGATCAGTAAATTCTAACAAATATAAATATTTATCATCGGATAAGCTCAACATTTTTCCAATAGGTGTTGTGATAAAATAAGCGTTCAAAATAGAAATATCTGTTTTTTTTGCCGGATTTCCCATAATTTTTGTGAAAGCATCATTAAAACCACTAGGAGATGCATAACCGGTTGCCACTTGTTGTTCAATCACCTTACTACCGTTAGCTATTTCTTTGAATGCTAGACCCATTCTTCTTGATCTGGCATAACGTACAAAGGTCATCCCGTAAATCTCTTTGAATTTTCTTCTAGCTGTTGCTGAGTGTAATCCCAATTCTCGAAAATCATTTTCTTGCCATCTCTTTTCTGGTTCATTTTCCACCGCTTGAACCAGTCGTTTAATCTCATCAGGTATCTCATGAGGAAAAGACAAGGGATGGCAAATTTTACAAGGTCGATAGCCTGCCAACAAAGCTTCTTCTGCTGTGTCATAAAACTCACAATTTCCGTATTTAGGTTTTCGCGCGGTACAAGTCGGATGGCAAAAAATTCCTGTTGTCTTAATCCCTGCAAAAAAAATGCCATCATAGGTTGAATCTTTTTCTACTAATGCTTTATAATATTCTTTCATTTTATATTGGGTTAAAGTCATACTCTCTTCCTCCATTTTCTATTTTAATTCATTGTATAGGATTTCAGAAAGGAATACTTTCGAAAAATGAACAAGTATGTTTTGAATATAAATAAAAAGTGGAAAATTTTTGGTAACACTTATCAAATGGTGGTGGTGATTTATGCAGATAGCTACTTAATTATTTACAATTATTTTATAAAGTGAAGTAACCCATTCTATTTTCCTCATGTTATAATGAGACCAGTTTTTAGATGAAAGGAGATTTTATAATGACATTTGAAGAGGTTTTACCCCAATTAAAAAATGGCGGAAAAATTATTCGTGAAGGTTGGGGTGGTTTTGAGCTTTATGTAACATTAGTTAATGATGATGTATTCGATAACTGTCCCGTGACGCCTTATTTTTTAATCAAAACAAGTGATGAAGGCTTTTCAAGTTTTGCCCCTACTGTTTGCGATATTTTAGCAACTGACTGGAAAGTTGTCACTGACAAATGATGCCGATTCATTATCCAGAATATCAAAAAAGCATCGTTTTTGTGACCGGTGCTAATTCAGGGATTGGATATTCACAAGTTACAGCTTTTTTAGAACAAGGTGCTAAAGTTTTTGGACTAGATAAACAAGCAGATAATATGGCTCTACTTAAAGAAACGTATCCTGATAAATTCAATTTTATCCAAGGAGATATTAGAGAGCTGGCTATTTTAAAACAGGCAGTTACTACTTGTTTAGCGCAATTTAAAACGATTGATATTTTACTCAACACAGCAGGAATCCTCGATAACTACTTGCCAATTCATGAAACATCACATGAGTTATGGGCGACAGTTTTTGCGGTTAATGTTACGAGCCAATTTAATTTAACCAAACTTGTTTTACCAATTTTTTTAGAAAAACAAACAGGATGTATCATTAACATGGCTTCTATCGCTGGACTTGTCGCTGGTGGCGGTGGGTGTGCCTATACTTCAGCAAAACACGCTATCGTAGGATTCACTAAGCAACTTGCTTTAGATTATGCAGATAAAAATATTCGAGTTAAAGCCATTGCACCAGGTGCCATTGAAACACCGATGAATGCTGCTGATTTTTCTGGTGAAGGTGAGATGGCAAAATGGGTAGCTAATGAAACGCCTGTTAAACGCTGGGCAAATCCTGATGAAGTTGCTCAACTAACACTATTTTTAGCTAGTCAACAAGCAAGCTATTTACAAGGAAACATTGTCCCAATTGACGGTGGTTGGTTACTTAAATAAGAAATAAACTGTAACACTTACGGAAAAAAACATTTTCCATCCTTTGGTTACAGTTATTACCAAGACGCATTGTCTTGTAAAGGAGAAAATAATATGAATAAAAAATACATCTTACAGGAACTTACTGTTTCTGATCTATCAAAAATGGCTCTTGTCACAACTCTTTATGTGGTGATTACTTTCGCTTTTTCAGCGATTAGCTTCGGACCCATCCAATTCCGTTTAGCGGAAATCTTCAATTTTTTCCCCCTCTTTAATAGACGATATGTTCCTAGTGTTGTTTTAGGTGTTGCAATTGCTAATTTTGTCTCACCACTTGGAATCATTGATGTGATTATCGGCAGTTTAAGTACATTTATAATTTTACTTATCGTTCTATTTATTACTCAACAAATGACTTCTTTAAAAAATAAAATCATTGTAACTAGTCTAATTTTTGCCCTGTCGATGTTTACAGTAGCAGGTATGTTAGCTATTTTTTATCATATGCCTTTTTGGATAACTTATGGTTTTGTAGCACTTGGCGAAGCTTTATCAATGGGATTAACAGGATGTCTTATTTATGGGATTAGCCAGCGAATGGATTTAAGCGTATAGATACTAAATAAGAGTTAGACTTAAAACGTCTACCTCTTACTTTAGTATTGAATTTCCCTCCAGTTACTCGGAGCAAAACGATTTTTTATTCACTCTATTTTAGTCTGGAATTAAAATCTGCTCCTTCGGTAACTTCACAAACAGCAATCCATCCTAAAACCATGGATTGTTTGCTGTTTCCTCCAGTTACTCGGAGCAAAACGATTTTTTATTCACTCTATTTTAAAATTTAAACATTTGACCGGTTGCCATAATACCGTAAGCTAAATTCTTTTTAAGTAATCCTGTGTCTGAAATTTCTTTATAAAACTCGCTAACTTCATGGCTGAGTGTCATTTTTTCATTGTACTTTTTAATGGCTAAACGTCCTAAATTTTTAGAAAGATCCATGATTGGTTGTTCCATATCTTGATTACTTGTTGCTTTTTCTTTAAAGGAAACAAGCAAGACTCTTTCTTCTTCTGTTGTTTCTGGATTCAAAATCAAATCATACACTGTTCTTAAAACAGCTGCTTCAACTTCTTCGACACTTTTCTTTGTCATTTTAAAGACCTTCTTTTATTTTTATGTGTTTTTCTTTCATGAAAATATCATAGCACTTTTCAAGTAGTCTTTAAAGTTGTTATTCCTTTATTGAGATGTTTTCTTCTTCATAAATAAACGTTTTACTTTCCACTTCATCTTTATTGTTATAAATTTCGAAATCTTCTTTAGAAACAGAGAACTTATCATGTTTTTTCACTCGGTAAAAATCATAAATAATAAACGTCGATTTTTCCCCAAAAGAATCTTCTTCTACTTTTTGATTAATTAACTGAACATAGTAATAACGAGCATCTTGGTAGACATAGCCATTCGTATTCTTTTTAGTAAACATATCTGGCTGTTCATAACGTTCATTGGCATAATCAAACGCCGCATTAAGAACCTCTTCTCCTTGTTTTCCCTTACTCATTCCACAACTAGACAGAATAAGGAGCAGCATAAATACCACCAAAATCTTCATCTTTTTCATTTTTTAATCTCCTTTTAAGTAGAAAAAAGAGAGTGATAACCTCTCTATTTAGTCTGGGTTCAAACGGCAACTCCTTGAGGCAACTTCGCAAATTATAAAAAATCCAAAACCGGGATTGTTTATAATTCCCTCCAGTTGCTCGGAGCTAAGCGCCGTTTTCACCACTCTATTTTAGTCTGGGTTCAAACGGCAGCTCCTTGAGGTAACTTCGCAAATTATAAAAAATCCAAAACCAGGATTGTTTATAATTCCCTCCAGTTGCTCGGAGCTAAACGATTTTTTATCCACTCTATTTTAATTATTTCTTTTCAATAATGTCGCTGTCACATCGTATAAAATTTCTTTTTCTTGTCGATCAGGTAGTTTTTTTATACCAGCTAAGGCACGATCTGTGAATCGCTCTGCGATGGCTTCTGCTTTTTCGATACCTTCGTATTTTGCAATCAACGTACGAATTTCTTTTAATTCTTCATCAGATAAATCCGTTCTTTTTTCCAAATAAGGAGCAAATTCATCTTGATGTTTTTCCATAGCAAGAATCAAAGGCAATGTG
>CAUQFM010000027.1:0-21473 GCA_963517295.1 uncultured Vagococcus sp. | reverse complement strand
TTAAGATAGTTTTTTCGTTGACTTGATAGTTAATGGAGAATAAAATTTACTTGAAGGAAGTAGGTGTTTTAGAGTGACGTCAATCATTGAAATCAAAGGCTTAACTAAAACGTATAAAAATTTTAAAGCCGTTAATAATATTTGTTTGGATATCAAAGAAGGCGAAATTTATGGATTCATTGGTCCAAATGGTGCAGGGAAATCAACAACAATTAAAATGCTATTAAATTTTATTTTTCCTACAAGTGGAGAAGCTAAAATATTAGGTATGGACTGTGTGAAACAAAGTATTGAAATAAAAAAACAAGTTGGCTATGTTTCAAGTGATGTGCGCTATTATCATGAAATGACTTCTCTCGATATTTTTAAATACACAGCTGATTTTCATGGGATTAATAATAGTCAGGAAGCTATCGATCACTATGTATCATACTTTGAAATTGAACCCAATAAAAAAATAGCAGACTTATCTTTAGGAAATAAAAAGAAAGTCGCTATTGTTTCAGCCTTACTCCAAAACCCAAAATTACTTATATTGGACGAACCAACAAACGGGCTTGATCCAATGATTCAACATCGTTTGTTTGAAGTGTTAGAAGAAAAAAGTAAAAAAGGCATGACTATTTTTCTTTCCAGTCATGATTTACATGAAATTCAAACACATTGTGACCGAGCGGCATTTATTAAAAATGGAGAAATTATTTCTATTGAAACGATTAATAAAGGAAAAAATATTGAAAAGAAAATTTCTTTAACATCGGGTACTTTAAATGAGCTATTTTTAAGTGAAATTGGTGCAGTTCAAATAAAAAACAAGGATGATTCATGGCAGTTTATATTTAATCAAGACATTAATCTATTAATCCAACTATTGGCTAAGCACGAGGTGATGGATTTAGAGATTAAAGCACTGGATTTAGAAGATAAATTCCTATCAATGTATGAGTAAGGGGGAAAGAAAGATGACGCTATTTAAAATAGAATGGCAAAATAATAAAAAAAATATCTTAATTTGGACAATTACCTTAGCGTTGATTATTACGGTTTTTATGAGCCTCTTTCCTTCGATGGAAAATTCAGGAATGAAAGAGATGATGACGACGCAATTAGAAACATTGCCACAAAATATGCTGAAAGCTTTTCATTTAACTAGTGGACCAAGCTTAGCTCAAACAACGGGATTCTTTGCTTATATTTTTCAATATATATTTATAGCAGCTAGTATTTTTTCTATTATGTTAGGCAATAAAATGTTGGTTAAAGAGGAAACAGAAGGAACGATTGAATTTCTGTATGCGCAGCCTATTAGTCGGAAAAGAATAATCATCGAAAAATTTTTAGCAACAATTAGCATGTTAGTTGTTTTTTGGGGAAGCACATATGTGATAAGTTTAGCCGCTTCTATCTTTTTTAATCAAAATGTGATGAAGTCAGGTGAAATTGTAAGGGCTGTTTCTAAAATCTTTTTAACTGAATTTTTTGTCTTACTTTTTTTCCTGAGTCTCGGTTTTCTTTTATCTAGTTTTTTAAAACAGGTTAATCAAGGTATTAGTATGGGCTTGGTATTTATTTTTTACCTTTTTGGAATTGTGGGTGACTTAGAAGATAAGTTGTCGATATTAAAAAAATTATCACCTATGTCGCTGGCGAATCCGGCAAGTATATTAGAGAAAAATCTCATGTTTGATTTAATGGGAACTCTATTAGTAATTAGTTTAGTCTTGTTTGGTTTTGCTACGTTGATCTATCAGAGAAAAGATTTAGAAATTTAAAGAATTAGTTGTTCATGAATATAAATCGTAGAAGTGGAATTAAAGATATTAGAGATGTTTTTTTAAAATAACAGCTGACTTTCTACAGGTAATTGTGGAAAGTTTTTTTATTTAGTCTTTTATTCCGTTAATTTGCCTATAAATTTGATATAATGGTAAGAAGACCTTTTTTAGGAGGAGCAAGATGAAATTTTTACATACAGCAGATTGGCATATTGGTAGGAAGTTAAATGGCTTTTCGTTATTAGAAGAACAAGAAGCTGCATTTTCAGAAGTTATGGCGATTGCTAAAAAAGAGCAAGTAGATGCTATTGTGATTGCAGGTGACTTATATGATCGTTCAATTCCTTCTGTAGAAGCGGTTTCTTTATTTAATAAAATGATGGTTGAGATGAATTTGGAATCGGGTTATCCAGTTTTGGCTATCTCTGGTAATCATGACAGTGCGACGCGTTTAGAAACGGGGAGTTTATGGTTAAAGACACAGAATTTCCATCTACAAACACAATTAAGTCAGGCTTTTGAACCAGTTGAAATGTTAGATACTCAATTTTATCTGCTGCCTTATTTTGAGCCTTTTCATGCGAGGCAATATTTTCAAGATGATAGTCTTCGAGATATTCAAGGAAGTATGAAATTAGTTATTGAAAAAATGAAGGAAAGTTTTGATCCTAAAAAAAATCAGGTGTTAGTCAGTCATTTTTTTGCAGCAGGCTCGACCAAAAGTGAATCAGAGACAACTCTTGAAGTTGGTGGGTTAGACAGTGTCCCGATAGAAATGCTCTTAGATTTTGATTATGTGGCTTTGGGTCATTTGCACTATAAAAATGCTATTACAAAAACTGAAAAAGTCCAATATAGTGGCGCACTTTTAAAATATTCTTTATCTGAAGAGAAACAAGAGAAAGGCGTTCGAATCATTGAGTTATCTGAAAAAAAATTAACGAATGACTTTATGCCGATTCAACCATTACGAGATGTAAAAAAAATAAGTGGTTCATTTAAAGAATTAACAGAGGCTGACTTTTATGACACAATTAATCGAGAAGATTATCTGGCGATTAGCTTAACTGATAGTACCGTTGTTGTTAATGCGATTCATGAGTTAAGACAAATATATCCTAATTTAATTAGTTTAGAGCGAGCTCAAAGTGAACAAACACGAAGAGAAAGCACCAAAAAAGAAACTGACTTTGTTCAATTAAAACCAGATGTCTTACTTAAAACATACTACAAAGAGGTCACGGATAAAGAGCTGACAACAAGGCAAAGCGAGTGGTTAGAAGAAGCGATTATAGAAAATAGAACTGAAAAATAGGAGGAAATCATGCAACCAATCAGCTTGAAATTAGAAAATTTTGGCCCTTATGAAGATAGTTTAATTGATTTTTCTAACTTTTATGCTCAGTCTCTTTTTCTAATTACTGGAAAAACTGGAGCAGGTAAGACAACGATTTTTGATGGCATGTGTTATGCCCTTTACGGGAGTACTTCTGGTGGTTTACGACAAGGTAAAGAAATGCGTTCTAATTTTGCAGAAATCGGAAAGAAAACAAAAGTTGTTTTTACTTTTAAGCAAGGTAAAAAGACGTATGAAGTAGTCAGAGAACCTGAACAATTAGTGAAAAAACAAAGAGGTGAGGGATATCGAGAGCAAGCTGCGATAGTTAGTCTCACAGTTTTTGATGAAGATAGTAAAGAAATTAATCAATTGACAAAGCAAAAAGATGTGGGTCCTTTTTTAAGTGAATTAATTCAATTAAATGACCAACAGTTTGCTCAAATAGTCATGTTGCCACAAGGCGAATTTAGGCGTTTTTTAAATGCTGATAGTGATAATAAGGAAAAAGTATTAAGAAAGTTGTTCAATACTTATTTTTATCAAAATATTGCAGAAACCCTAAGGCAACATAAGAAAAAACAAGAAACATCTTTAAAAGAGGTTAAACAAGAACTTGTGTTACTGACTTCTCAGTTAGAATGGCAAGCAGCTTTTGATGAGAAAAAAACAAATGACATGTACTATCAAGATATTTTAGTACTATATAAAGAACAAGAAGCTATCTATTTCAATGAAGATCAAGAACTGACAGATGAATTAGTTTTGCTCAGAGGAAACTTGAAAAAAAATCAAGAACTGATTCAATCAGAAACTAAAATAGTTGAGTTGTTCAAAGAAAAAAGCGAGCTGACAGATAAATTAATTGCTTTAAAAGAAAATTCAGAAGAAATCAAAGAAAGTCAGACTTACGCTGATCTGTTAAGTAAAGCAGCGAAGATTGAAACAACATTCAATGGTTTAAGAGAATTAAAAGAGCAGTACAAGGCAACGTTAGCTAATGAACAGAAAGTCATCCAAGATAAAGAAAAAAATGAATTAGAATTGGATGCTAATCGTAAAATACTATCTGATTTAATGGCAGAAGAAGAATTAATCCAGCAATTTGAGCTAACATTAAAAGAAATTGACGTTAGTATCCCTTTGTTTGAGAAAAAAAATGAACTCGAAACAAAAAGAAAAAAATTGGAACAAACCCTTTCAGTTTTGGTTTCTGAAAAAGAACAATTGAAAATAAGAAGGATCGACTTAGAAAAAGAACTGATTAAATCGCAAGAAATCGTTGAAATGAAAGCTTCGATTATTGAAGAAAAGTATCAATTAATCAAACGTGAAGAAGATAGTCTTGAAAAAATAGAGAAAACAAAATCATATCTAAAAGAATGTCAGAAAATGATTGTTTTAAAAGAGCAACAAATGAGTTTGAAAAAACAAAAAACAAACTTAGAAAATGAGTGGCAAGAGAAGTTAGTAAGGCAAAAACAGTTAAAAAATGATTTTGCTAAGGCACAAATTGCTAAGCTGAGCTTAGATTTAATAGAAGGTGAGGCTTGTGTCGTTTGTGGTTCGTTAGAACATCCTAATCCATCTCACGGAATAGAAATATCAAAAGAAGAAATGAGCCAATTGGAACGCTCTCTTGAATTAGCAGAAGAGGCACAACTTAATTGTAAGGAACAGATAATCGTTCTAGAAAATGAAATAACATTTAAGAATAATGAGTTAACTTCTTTAGAAAAAGAAACGGAAACAACTAAAAAAACAATTCAAACTTATTTTGATGTAGCGACAAAAGAATCAGATTGGTTAACAGTATTGAACCAAAATTATCAATCATTAACAAAACAAGTAAAAGAAAAAGTAGATAATTTATCGCGAATAGAAAAAGCAGAACAAACCTTAGAAGGATTAAAAAAAGAAGCTTTAGAAATAGCGACTAAAGATAACTCACAAGAACAGATAATAAGAGATAATGAGAATGAAGAACTGCAATTAAAAGTATCCTATGAAGACCTTGTGACTCGACTGCCTAAAGAGTGGAATAATTCACTCGAGATGAAGCAAGAAGCCGTTAAGATAAATGAACGAGTTAAAACATGGCGCATGGAAGTCGAAATATTAAACGAAAAACTAGTAAACCAAAACAATCAATTACTGATTGAGACAACAACGCTAGAAAATATATCTATGCAAAAAAATGAACGTCAAGAAAAAATTCAAATAGAAGATAAAAAAATAGTAGAATTTTTAAAAGCGAGTTCTCTAGATGAAGTCACTTTAACAGAGTTAATCCTCAATTTAGATACATTACCGGTAATTGAGCAGAAGGTTAAAAAATATGAACAAGAATTACACACCTTTGAAACAAATCTAGAAAAAATAATAAATCGTTTAGAAGGCAAAACAGAACCAGATTTAACACAAATAATAGCTAGCCAAGAAAAATTAGTAGAGCAAGAAAAATTACAACAAGAAATTTTAACGACACTTCAATACCGAATAAAACAAAATGAAAAAATACTTAAAACAGTTACAGCTAAAGAAGTAGTGATGAAAACTGATCTTGATGCCTTAGAAGAGTTAACAGAACTCACCAATGTGATGACTGGTGATGGTGGTAATAAATTAAGTATGGAACGATTTGTTCTCCAAACCTATTTAAAACGTATTTTGGAAAGAGCTAATGAAAAATTAATTTTATTAACTCATGGACGTTATCAATTTGAACTAAAAGAAGAACAAGGCTCATTTAAGAAAAAAACGGGATTAGAAATTAATATTTTTGATGATAATGTCGGTTCATTAAGAGGAGTAAATACTTTATCTGGTGGAGAAAGCTTTATTGCAGCATTATCTCTAGCACTTTCACTTGCAGAAGTTATCCAAGAAGAAGCAGGCGGGATAAAAATAGATGCGATGTTTATTGATGAAGGATTTGGTTCTTTAGATGAAGATGCTTTAGAAATGGCGATTAGATCATTAGAAAGCATTGAAGGAGATGGCCGGTTAATTGGTATTATTTCCCACGTTAGAGAATTAAAAGAAAGAATTCCCCAACAATTACAAATTAAATCAACAATTGACGGAAAGAGTTATGTAGAAGAACGATTAGAATTTGAATAGGAAGTGATACGTATGAAGTGGTCTATCCCTGAAAAAGTAGTGGAAGAAGGTCGAGAGTACGCCAAAGATGGGCGTGTCGTATCGATTAGTAAAAATGAAGAACAACAAGTTTGGTATGCAGATGTTGTAGGTTCAGAAGTTTTTCATATAGAATTAGATGGTACAGCTAGAGAAGAAGATGTCTGTCAATGTCCTTACTGGCAGCAACATGGTTTTTGTAAACACACAGTAGCAACAGAGCTGGCTTTAAGAGAAAAGGGCTTAAATAGATACATAAAAAAACAAGTGAATACACAAAAAATTTATACACCACCGTCACATGCAGATATTTTTTCAAAAAGTTTCGAGCGATTACAAGAAGCCGAAACGGAGAAAACACTTTTAACAAGTGATCCTTTGAAAATGGAATTTATTATAGATGTGGTAGAAACATTATCTTTCCATCCAGAACAATCAGTGATTGCAGTTTCTTTAAAATTAGGTAGTCGATTCCCAGGAAGCAAGACTTATGTTATCAAAAACATCCAAGAATTTTTAGATTGTTATGAAAAAAGAAGTACGTATAAATTAAATGAAAAATCATTTGTGATTGGCGAAAATTCATTCTCACAAAGAGATGTTATTTTATTAGATAAACTTCTCGAAATTCGTGAAGCACAGGAATTATTAGACCAAACCAATGTTCAACAAAAAGGTAAAATTAATCGTCGTTACCTTATATTAGGTAGTGAAACTGTTCAATTTTTTGTTAAAGAATTAACGAAAACTGAACGACTAATCTTTAATACGCCAGAAGATAAGAAACAAACAATTTATTTTAAAGAAGGAAAACTACCGATAGACGTACGGATTTCTCCAGTTGGAACAACTGATTACAAAATGGTGATTGAAGACCCAATTGAAATGTATTTAGAAAAATATCAATGGGCAATCGGGAACCATTCGATTTATCAGTTAACCAATGAACAGTCTGAACGTTATGAATTGTTACTACAACTACTCAAGCGATTAGAAGAACCAGAAATAATCTTTACTAAAGACAATGTGGGCGAGCTCTTTTCTTACATCTTACCTAATTTAGATTCAGTCGCTACTATCTATGTATCTGATGATTTACAAAGTGAGATGATCCGTGTACCATTGCGTTCGAAAATATGGATAGAAGAAGTTCAAGGTCAATTAGAAGCTCGTGTGGATTATGTGTATGGAGAATTTGTTTTTTCTAGTCATAAAGATCACAGCACGTCGCTTGGAAAAGAATCTCAAGTCATTAGAAATCAAGTTCAAGAAAAAAGAATCGAGAAATTGTTACAACATTTTGGTTATGCAAAAAGAAAAAATGCTTATTTAAAACAATTACCAAAAGAGCAAGAATTATATGCGTTTATTCGTGAGGAAGTTCCGACGATTAGAAAATATGCTGAAGTGGGAATTGCGCCTAATGTAGCGCAACTTTTCTTAAATTCTACGGAACATCAACCAAAAGTTAAGGTGCTTGAAGATGGCTCATGGTTAGATATCCAGTTTGATATTTCCAATATTGACGAGACAGAGATTAATGATGTTTTAGTAAGTTTAATGAAACAGCAAGATTATCATCAACTTAAAAGCGGACAATTACTTTTCTTGGATGAACAAGGCTTCAAAGAGACAAGTTCTGTGCTGCAACAATTAAGAGGAGATATCAAAGTTCGTAAGGGTAAATTAGAAGTCCCACGTTATCGAGGACTAATGGTTAATCAAGCATTATCAGAAATGAAAGATGTGGAAACAACGGATTTATTTACAGGTATGGTTCAAAACTTAACACATCCAGATAATTACGATGTGGCCTTACCTAAAGGATTAAATGCTTCATTAAGAGATTATCAAGTGACGGGATTCAAATGGTTAAAAATGTTAAGCCATTATCAATTTGGTGGGATTTTAGCAGATGATATGGGTCTGGGTAAAACGATTCAAACAATTACTTATTTGCTATCTGAAAAAGAAGAAGGTAAGTTGACAGAACCTGTTTTAATCGTAGCGCCAGCCAGTCTTTTATATAACTGGCAAATTGAGATTGAAAAATTTGCTCCTGATTTAAAAGTAAATGTGGTTATTGGCAGCAAACAAGAAAGAACAGAAATCATTGAAAATTATGCGGATACAGATATTTTAGTAACCTCGTATACTACTTTAAGACAAGACTATGATGTTTATGAAAAAATGACGTTCCATAGTTTAATTTTAGATGAAGCGCAAATGATTAAAAATGCAGCAACTAAAACGTTCCAAACCATTGAAACGCTGAAAGCTGAACATTATTTTGCTTTAAGTGGTACGCCAATCGAAAACAAACTAGAAGAATTATGGGCATTATTTAGAATACTAATGCCAGGATTCTTCCCACCATTAAGACGTTTCAAACAATTAACAACAGAAACAATTGCAACGATGATTAAACCGTTTGTTTTAAGACGTGAGAAGAAAGAAGTTCTCGATGATTTACCAGATAAAGTTGAAACAGATCTTTACAGTCATTTAACAGAAGAACAAAAAACAGTTTATGTTGCTCATTTACGCCAAATGCAAAAAAGTGTCGCTGGAATGACCAAACAAGAACTGAATCAAAACCGGATTTCAATTTTATCTGGCTTAACGAGATTAAGACAAATTTGCTGTCATCCTAAATTGTTTATTGAAGACTACGAAGGTGACTCTGGTAAAATGAACCAAGCTTTGGATATGATTCAAACAGCTAAAGCAAATGGTCGTAGAATTTTATTGTTCTCTCAATTTACTGGGATGTTGAGTATTTTAGAAGAAGAATTAGCTAAATTAGATATCGAAACGTTTTATCTAAGAGGGAGTACACCTCTAGCTAAACGTCAAGAGATGGTCGATAGTTTTAATCGCGGATCTAAAGATGTCTTCTTAATTTCATTAAAAGCTGGAGGTACAGGGCTGAATTTAACAGGCGCTGATACTGTTATTCTATATGATTTGTGGTGGAATCCAGCTGTAGAGGATCAAGCAACTGGTCGAGCTCATCGAATGGGCCAGAAGAAAAAAGTCGAAGTTTGGCGCTTGATTTCAGAAGGTACTGTCGAGGAGAAAATGAATCGATTACAAGCAGAGAAAAAAGAATTGTTCCGACAAGTTCTTAATTCTGAAAGTGCTAAAGATTTAGGCAAGATGACGATGGAAGATATCAAAGATATATTGGATGTTGGGATAGAATAGAAAACCTGACTATTAAATAATATTCGTATAAATAAGAAAGAGACTGACAATTTTGCGTCAGCCTCTTTTTTTTATTCTCTATTCGTTAATAGAAAAAGGTGAAAATATTTTTTTATTCCAATGCACTAGTCCTGATACAAGGCTCATAGCGATTAATAAAACTTCTAGTTCATAACCATTAACAAATCCTGCTCCTGCTTTTAACATGAAAGTAGCACTCAGTAAAATAGCGATAAATCCTAATGAAACAAGCGGAACTAACAAACCAATAATCATAAAAATACCACCAAATAGTTCAATCGCTGCAATAATGATTGGCATGAAGCTAGGCAAACCAAGACTAATAAAAAAATCAGTAGTATCAGAAAGGTTTAAGATTTTTTGTAATCCGTGAATCGCCATTGTACCTCCTAGAAAAACTCGTAACATGATAAAACTTATATTTATGCGTTGTGTTTGTGTCATAAATAAAACTCCCTTCGATAAGATTTTTTAATTAAACCATATGAAACGAAAACTTACAATAAATAAGTAACTTTTATTGTTACTTGTACTAATAAACATCCGATAAAAATAGTGAAGTTATTTAATAGGTTTTTTTAAAGATTCTCTGATAGAATGGTAAGTTATTGGGTCATTATTCAAAAGGGGGAGTTGTCATGTTAAAAAGATTTATTTCGTATTACAAACCATATAAAGCATTATTCATACTAGATTTCAGCTGTGCCATTATTGCAGCAATGCTAGAGTTAAGTTTTCCGGTGATAGTTAATCAGGTGATTGATAAAATTATGCCAACAGGAAATTTAAGATTGATTTTTCTTGTAAGTGGTATGCTTTTATTTTTTTATATAATTAATACGGCTTTTCAATATATTGTTGTTTATTTTGGACATAAATTAGGAACAAATATCGAAACAGATATGCGTAATGAATTGTTTGCCCACTTTCAAAAACAACCATTTTCATTTTATGATAATCAAAAAACGGGAAAATTAATGAGTCGTTTAACAACCGATTTATTTGAAATATCTGAGGTGGCTCATCATGGTCCAGAAGATATATTCATAACGATCATGACATTAATTGGTTCATTTACATTGATGTATAATATTCACAGTAAATTAGCGATTGCGACAGCTGTTATTGTTCCTTTTATTACGATCGCGTTAGCCTTTTTCAACAGGAAAATGACACAAGTTAACACTCAAATATATGAAAATTTAGGTGAATTCAATGCAGGGATTGAAGCTAGTGTGAGTGGAATTAGAGTGACTAAAGCTTTTGCTAATGAGTCATATGAACAAGAACGTTTTTCGAGGCTGAATCAATTGTATCGTCAGTCTAAGTTAACTTTTTATAAAATGATGGCAGTGAGTTCATCATACAACTACTTTTTAATTCGTTTAATTAGTCTATTCGCTTTGTTATTTGGTTCGTATTATGCGATTCAAGGTGAAATTACAAATGGTAATTTTGTTGGTTTTATTCTTCTATCCAGTGTCTTTACTCGACCTATTGAAAAAATAAACAATATGTTGGAGAGTTATCCAAAAGGTTTTGCCGGGTTTAAAAGATTTACAGAAGAATTAGATAAAGTACCAACGATTCAAGATAAAATAAACGCAGAAGAAGTTTCTTATTTAGAAGGTGATATTATTTATGATAATGTTTCATTTTCTTATGAAGATGGGACAGAAGTATTTAACCAGTTATCAATTAAAATCAATAAAGGTGAAACAGTAGCCTTTGTCGGTCCTAGTGGCGCCGGAAAAACAACGCTATGTCATTTATTACCTCGCTTTTATGATATTTCCAATGGTCAGATAACAGTGGATGGCTGGAATATCCAAGATATAACGATGGCTTCTTTACGAAAACAGATTGGTATTGTCCAACAAGATGTCTTCTTATTTCCAGGGACAATCAGAGAAAATATTGCCTATGGAAAATTAGACGCGACAGAAAAAGAAATAGAAGAAGCGATTGAATTGGCTCATTTAGGGAAAGTTATCATAAATCTACCCAATGGTTTAGATACTATTATTGGGGAAAGAGGCGTTAAATTATCAGGTGGACAGAAGCAACGAGTCGCTATTGCTAGAATGTTTCTGAAAAATCCGCCAATTTTAATTTTAGATGAGGCGACATCAGCACTAGATACGGAGACAGAAAATGTGATTCAAGAATCTTTAATGTCATTATCAAAAGGTAGAACGACCTTAATGATCGCCCATAGATTAGCAACCATTAAACAAGCAACACGAATCGTTGTTGTAAATGAAAATGGAATTGCTGAAGATGGAACACATGAAGAATTGATGGCAAATAATGGTCCGTATAAATCGCTATACAATGCACAATTTAGAGACTGATTTTAAAAATAGGAAAGAGGCTGACTTCATATGAAATCAGTCTTTTTTCATTAATAGGATTAAAAACTATTCCATCATAAATCATTGCTATAAACTTTTCTTTAATTTTTTGGCTATTTCAATACTTATCTGGAGGGGATAATCTCATAAGTTAAATTCTATTTTCAACTCATGTTTGTCATTGGTTTAGAATTTGTAATATCAAATTTTTTTGGAACTGTTAGCATAATAGAACTTCCTTTTAAGTAGTTGCTCAGTAATTATATTTCTCATTAAATTGAGAAAATCCACAAAAAAATATTTTTCAGATGATTTCTAAACATTTTTTAACCAACCTATTTTCATTCATATTATAAAGTGTGGATTTAAAATACAAAACAAAATATTCATTAAAGAAATTTTCTGGATTTTATGCTAAAATAGAGGATAAGTAAAATCGGGAAAAATGTATAAAAATGAAGGAGGCTTTTTTGTGGGTAAGTATAATGTGGCGATTGTTGGAGCAACAGGTGCAGTCGGAACTAAAATGAAAGAAATGCTTGAGGTCAGTAGTTTACCAATCGCAAGTATTAAATTTTTAGCATCAAAGCGTTCGGCGGGTAAAGAAATTATCTTTAACGAACAAGTTTATAAAATAGAGGAATTAGTAAATGATTCTTTTGAAGGAATGGATATTGCTTTGTTTAGTGCGGGTGGATCTATTTCTAAAAAATTCGCTAAGGAAGCGGTCAGACGTGGCTGTGTCGTTATTGATAATACAAGTGCTTTTAGAATGGATAAAGATATTCCGCTGATTGTTCCAGAGGTAAATTCGGAAGCGTTGAAAAAACATCAAGGAATTATTGCTAATCCAAATTGCTCGACCATTCAAATGATGGTTGCGTTAGAACCCATTAGAAAAAAATATGGGTTAGACCGTGTCATTGTTTCCACGTATCAAGCGGTGAGTGGTGCAGGTATTTCTGCTATTAATGAATTAAAAACTCAAACAAGTCAAATGCTAGCGGGTGAAACAAATATTGAAGCTAATATTTTACCTTGTTCAGGAGATGAAAAACATTATCCATTAGCTTTTAATGCATTACCTCAAATTGATGTTTTTGCAGAAGATGATTATACTAATGAAGAGTGGAAAATGATCAATGAAACAAAAAAAATCATGGCTGATGATTCTTTAAAAGTATCAGCAACATGTGTTCGGATTCCTGTTATGACAGGGCATTCAGAATCTGTCTATATTGAAATTAAGACGGATAATGTGACAACAAGTGATGTGAAAGAAGTCTTGAGTCAATCTGAGGGAATCATTTTAGAAGATACGCCTAAAGAACAAATTTATCCACAAGCATTAAATGCTGAGGGTAAAAAAGAAGTTTTTGTGGGACGTATTCGTCGTGATTTAGACGTTACTAGAGGATTTCACATGTGGGTTGTGTCGGATAATTTATTAAAAGGGGCTGCATGGAATTCTGTTCAAATCGCAGAAAAATTACATGAAATGTCTTTAGTTAACGTAACAAATTAATAAAAATAGAGATGTACTCGTAGTAGTATCTCTTAATAATATAATAAAGAAAGAGATTTTGATTAAATAAAATTAATCAAAACTTGATGAGGTGAAAAAAGAGTGAGTCAAATTAAAATAATCCCTCTTGGTGGCGTAAGAGAAAATGGAAAAAGTATTTATGTTGTCGAAGTAGAAAATGAAATTTTTGTATTAGATTGTGGGCTAAAATACCCAGAAAATGAGCAATTAGGAATTGATATGGTTATACCTGATTTTTCTTATTTAATCGAAAACAAAGAAAAAATAGCGGGCGTATTTTTAAGTCATGGTCATGCAGATGCGATAGGAGCCCTACCATACTTATTAGAAAATATTCCAGTTCCTGTTTTTGGAACGGAATTAACAACAGAGTTAGCTAAAATTAATGTAAATAACTATCCAAATACAAAAGATTTTCAAGATTTTCATGTAGTGGATGAACTTACTGAAATTGATTTTGGTCATGCAGTCGTTAGCTTCTTCAGTACAACGCATACAATACCGGATTCAATCGGTATATCGATTAAAACAGAAGAAGGTAATGTTGTTTATACAGGAGATTTCAAGTTTGACCAAAGTGCAGAAGATGATTATAAAACTGATTTTTCAAGACTAGCAGAAATTGGTAAAGAAGGTGTTTTTGCGTTACTTAGTGACTCATCTAATGCTGAAAGTGCTCAATTAATTGCTTCTGAAAATCAAACAGCAGAAGAAATTTATGATACGATTCGTTATTGGGAAGGTCGCATTATTGTTGCTAGTGTGGCAAGCAACATTAAACGCGTGCAACAAGTTCTAAATGCAGCCTATCAATCAAATCGTCAAGTTGTTTTAACAGGAAAAGATGCAGAACAAATTGTCCAAACCGCTATTCGTTTAGGTAAAATTAAATTGCCTAAAGAAGATTTAATCATTACTGAAAAAGAAATGAAAAATAAAAATCTAGAAGAAATCTTGATTTTAGAAACGGGTAGAATGGGAGAACCCCTACATTCTCTACAAAAGATGGCTAGTAAACGTCACCGTAGTATTAAAATCCAAGAAGGTGATTTGGTTTATATCACAACAACACCAGCTATTTCTGTGGAAACAACAGTTGCTAAAACAGAAGATATGATTTACCGTGCAGGCGGAGTTGTTAAATCTATTTCGGATAATTTATATGTTTCAGGTCATGGTAATCAAAATGATCTAAAATTAATGCTTAATTTAATGAAACCTAAATATTTTATTCCTGTTCAAGGAGAGTACCGATTATTGTCAGCTCATGCAGGTCTTGCTCACGAATTAGGTATGTCTTATCAAGATATCTTTATTACAGGTCGAGGAGATGTTCTTGAATTTGAAAAGGGTCGTCTGAGAATGACGGGATCAACAGATGCAGATAATGTCTTAATCGACGGCTTAGGTGTCGGAGATGTTGGAAATATTGTTTTAAGAGATCGAAAAATCCTTTCTCAAGATGGTATCTTTATTGCAGTAGTTACAATAAATCGCCGTGCTAAAAAAATTATTTCTAAACCTAGAATTACCTCACGTGGTTTTGTTTATGTTAAAGCAAGTACTGATTTAATGAAAGAAAGCGAAAGCATTGTTGAAACAGTTGTCTTAGAAAATTTAGAGAAACAAGATTTTGATTGGGGTGTTTTAAAACAGGAAATAAGAGATCAATTAAGTCGACATTTGTATGAACAAACAAAAAGAAGACCGGTTATCTTACCAGTTATTATGGAATCAAGTCAAAAAAGAAAATAAATTTATGACAGAGAGGGTGGGTCAAAAGTTGTTTTGCTCTAAGCAACTGGAGGCAAAAACGAACAATCGGTCTTTTTGATTGATTGTTTTTGGTGAAGTTGTTGTGAGAGCAGACTTTTTATCCCCTGACTATTAAAAATTATTCATATAAATAAAAATGAGGCTGACATTTGGGTCAGCCTCTTAAATTTGTAAGGGGAGAACGTTTTATGAATCAAGAAAAAACACTAAAATATCGATGGTTTAGCTTAGCTGCCATTGGTTTATTTACTTTTATGTCAACTTTGGATGGAAGTATTGTTAATATTGCTTTACCGACTATTTCTGAGGATATCGGAGTTCCGATGAATCAATCGGAATGGGTAGTCTCTGTTTATCTAATGGCAATTTGTGTATTCTTGCTATTTTTCGGAAAAATTGGGGATAGTATTGGTAAAATAAAAGTTTTTAAAATTGGAACGATTGTTTTTGTTATTGGGTCATTTTTATGTGGTATTCCAGGAAGTTTAAATTTACTTTTAATTTCTAGAGTGGTTCAAGCGATTGGAGCTAGCATGACGATGGCTACAGGGACAGGAATTATTACTGAAATATTTCCAGCAAATGAAAGAGGTCGAGCGTTAGGGTTAATTGGCTCTTTTGTTTCCTTAGGTGCTATTGCAGGACCAGGTGTTGGTGGTATCATTTTATCTCATTTTGATTGGTCATATATATTTTGGATTAATGTTCCTGTTGGGATTATAACTTTAATGTTTGGTTGGTACTTCTTGCCGAAACAAGAATATAAGAGTCACGAAAGTATTGATTTTATGGGTTTCATTTTATTTGCTTTATTTATTTTACTCTTCTTTGGCGGTATTTTCTTAGGTCAAGAAAAAGGGTTTACGCAGCCTTTAATTTTAGGCATGATTGGTATATCTTTAGTTACTTTGTGGGGCTTTTATCGCTATGAATTAAAACAAGAAAAACCATTAGTTCAATTAAAATTATTTAGTAATAAAATGTTTTCAGTTAGTTTGTTTACAGCTGTTTTAATTTTTGTTACCAATTTTTTTGCTAATGTGATTAATCCTTTCTACTTACAAAATGTACTAGGTTTAGAAGCGAAAACAGCTGGATTTTTAATGATGGTTTTTCCACTGGTCATGATCGTTGGAGCGCCGCTTAGTGGTTATTTAACAGATAAACGAGGACCACATATGATCACGTTGATTGGTTTAGTTCTTTTAACATTAGGGCAAATCGGTTACTTAATTTTAGGTGAAAATTCTCCTGTCTTTTTATTTGTCATCATTATGGCACTTGTTGGGGCAGGTAATGCGATGTTCCAAGCACCTAATAATACGATAATTATGTCTAGTGTGGATAAATCAGAGTATGGTATAGCTGGAAGTTTAAATTCTTTAGCTAGAAATTTAGGAATGGTTATTGGTATTTCATTATCAACAACGATTCTTTATCAATCAATGAGCTCAGAAGTTGGTGAGAAAGTCGTAGGGTATGTCGAAGGTAGACCTGATGTTTTTGTTTATGGTATGCATATCACCTATATCTTATCTTTTGGTATTTGTTTGTTTGCGACAGTTATAACAGGATGGAGATTCTACCAAGCAAGAACAAAATAATTTAATAAAAAAACTGTTGCAGTGATTAAAATTCATTTTTGTGAATAATCGTGATAAAATGGGTGAGAGTAATAGATAAAAGAATTGATACAGATGATTCTGTTTAACTATAACAACGCAAATATGAAAGAATTAGGTGAACAAACATGAGTGTAACAAAACATGATCAAATTCTTGAATACATAGAGACCTTACCAGTGGGAGAAAAGATTTCTGTACGTGGAATAGCTAAAGATTTATCTGTTAGCGAAGGAACGGCTTATCGAGCGATTAAAGAAGCAGAAACAGTCGGTTTAGTCTCAACCATTCAAAGAGTTGGTACAATAAGAATTGAAAGAAAAATAAAAGAAAACATCGAGAAATTATCTTTTGGTGAAGTCTCAAAAATAATCGAAGGTGATATTTTAGCTGGTCGTAAAGGATTAGATAAGATATTGAAAAAATTTATTATTGGAGCGATGACAGAAAAGAATATGTTGCGCTACATAACATCTGGCTCGTTAATGATTGTTGGTGATCGAGAAAATGTTCAGCGACTAGCGTTAGAAAATAGATCAGCAGTCCTTTTAACAGGTGGTTTTGATGTATCAGCAGATATTTTATCTTTAGCAGATGAGATGGAAATGCCGATTATTAGAACGACTTACGATACATTTACAGTAGCGACAATGATTAATCGTGCGATTAGTGATCAGATGATAAAAAAAGATATTATGACAGTTGAAGATATTCAAACACCATTTGAAAGAACGATCTATTTAAATGTTAAAGATACTATTCAAGATTACCATGAACTTTCTGAAAGTAGTGGGTTTACACGCTTTCCAGTTGTAAATAAATCCAATCGATTAGTGGGAATTATAACATCAAAAGATGTGGTGAATAAACAACCGACACAACCGATTGAAAAAATCATGACCAAAGATCCTCGACGGGCAAAAAACCATATGAGTGTGGCTAGTATCGGTCATCAAATGATTTGGGACGGACTAGAGATAATACCTGTTGTTGCAGATGATTTAACACTTATCGGGATTGTTTCTAGGAGAGATGTGATGAAGGCGATGCAACTAGCGCAACGCCAACCTCAAGTTTCAAATACGTTATCAGATCAAATCACAGATGAAGTAATTGAAAAAGCTAATAAAGATAATCCAGATACGCCAGAGTTTTCGTTTGTAGTAACGCCTCAAATGGTAAATAGTATGGGAACTTTATCTTTTGGTGTTCTAAATCAAATTATTTCAACGGCAGCTCAAAGAACAATGATGGTCAAATATCATCATAATTCAGTGATTGAGCAGATGAGCCTGTATTATTTTAAATTAATCCAAATTGATAGTGAAATTGAAGTAAAACCTCGAATGATTGAAGTCGGCAGACGTTCTGCTAAAATGGATGTAGAGGTTTATATTGATAATGTGATTGTTGCTAAAGCGATGATTGTCTGTCAATTAATGGAGCAAACATAAAGGGAGATTTAAATGGAAATCACACAAAAAATTCTAGACCAAATTAAAGCATATCAAAAGATAATGATTCATCGTCATCAAAGTCCAGATCCTGATGCACTTGGTTCGCAAGGTGGTTTAGCTGAAATTTTAAGAGCTTCTTTTCCTGAAAAAGAAATTTATGTAGTGGGTGGTCCGGTAAATGATTTGGGCTACTTGATTACGATGGATGATGTAAGTGATGAGATGTATCAAGGTGCTTTAGTCATCTCAACTGATACAGCTAATGCCCCAAGAATCAGTGGCGAACAATATAAATTAGGTGAGTATCTACTGAAAATCGATCATCATCCTAATGATGAGCCATATGGTGACTTATCTTGGATTAGTACTGAAGCGAGTAGTACGAGTGAAATGATTTATGATTTCTTTTCTTATCATCAAGATGAGCTTACAATGACAGACGAAGCAGCTAGACTTCTTTATGCTGGGATTGTGGGAGATACGGGCAGATTTATGTATCCAGCTACAACAAGTCATACTCTTTTAGTAGCCAGTAAATTAAGAGAATATCCTTTTGATGCGTCAAAATTAAATCGACAAATTGATGAAATTTCAGTTAAAATAGCCCGTTTATCAGGCTATGTGACAGAGAATATTCAAGTGGACGAGAACGGAGCTGCAATGGTTCTATTAACACAAGAAGTTCTTGATAAATTTGATGTAGTGGATTCAGAAACACCTGCTATTATCTCTGTTCCAGGAAGAATAAAAGATATTCAAGCTTGGGGTATTTTTGTTGCACAACCAGAAGGCAAGTATCGTGTCAGACTGCGTTCTAAAGGACCAATTATTAATACGATAGCCAAACGTCATGATGGCGGTGGTCATCCTTTAGCAAGTGGGGCTAACGCTCAAGATTTAGATGAAGTAAAAGCAATCTATGAAGAAATACAAGCAGCAGTAAAAAGTGAGAGTGGATTGTAGAAATAAAAAACAGGATGGGATAAAAGCTGATTTTGGATTAGGTCCTTTTATCCTCTGACTATTAAAAATTATTCGCATAAATAAATAAGAGGCTGACACTGGGTCAGCCTCTTTCTGATGTTTCCAAATAAAATCTAAGGCTCTTTGTTTCATCGCTTTCGATGATAATTTTTACTTTTTGATTTTTGTTTGTTTGTTTTTTCTAATTCTTCTTGTTGAATGATGAATTGGTCGATTAAGACTTGTTGATCATCTTGGATACTTATCACTCGTTCTGCTGTTTCTCGTCTGGATATTCTTTTTTTAAATTTGAATTTAAAGAATTTATTCCAAACGTAACGGTATTCAAGGACTTGAGCAGAAATAACTGCGAATGATCCAAGGCAGATGACGATGAAATAATGAAGTTTTAATAAGCTTAAATGAGTTAACCATTGATTAATAACTTCAGGTAGTTGCTGGATTTCTTTGATGCTGGCAATAATAATTTTAACTTGGTCAATAACAACCGAGATATCACGGGGTAGATAACCTAACGAGAATTGATAATGATAGATAAAGTTTTTCCATTTATCTGTTAGTTGTCCTATTTGTTTAGGTCCGAGATGATTTAAAGCTGCTTGAACTGTTGAAAAGGTTTCAAGGGAAGTATTAACGACGACAAACGCGTAATAAAAACTACCTATGAGTAATATAATTAAGCCAATAACAAGAACATAATCATACTTTTTCCAATATTTTGTTGAATGAACTTTCCATAATTTGAATAGGAAATAAATAATAGCACTAATGAAAACAAGAACTTCGATGACAAAAAAGACGCCCACAACAATCCCGCCGTTAGTTCCCCGAGTCGTTAATTCCTCGATAGCATTAGAGCTTGTTAATATAGAAATTGTATCTGGAATGGAGAAAGATAACTGTGTTTGGAATAGTCCTGAGAGTAATCTTTTTTGAAAATAAATCAACAAAAAATAAATAATAGTAAAAAATAAACTGGCCCGATAAATAGATTGGCGCATTTTTTTACTAGAGCGTTTCATGGCAAAACCTCCTACTAATAAAGTATTTATATTTTACCATGAAATGATCATAAAGCTTAATATAATAATTAAGAAATAAAAATAAGTAAAAAAAGAGGTCTTTTATTATGGAATTTTATAATTATCAATATTTTATTAATCAATCATCACAGAGTCATATAGTGAAGTACGTTGTATTCATTAGCTTATTGGGATTACTTCTCTGGGGTATTTTGAAAGAATTTCGCAGTAAAGATAAAATGAAGTATAGAGATTTAATTATTTTAGTTTCTTTAGCTATTACTTTTACAGCAGGCATTCAAATAAATGAGTATGAAGTAGGCAAAACAAATCAAAGTAATTCTACTCAAATGTTGAATTTTATTGAAAATATTAGTGAAAATCAAAATAAAAAATCGAGTGAAATCTCTGTTAATTCAAAATATGTCAAAGATGAAATGTTGATAAAATTAAATGATACGTATTATCAAATCAATATGAATGCTGACTTATCATCATTTAAACTGGAAGAAACTTATTTAATGAATGCTAATCAAGTTAAACTAATAGAGGAGTAATAGGAATGAAAGAATATTTAGAAATCGGCATAAAATTAGCGATAGGCTTAATCTCGCTTATATTTCAAATGAACTTATTAGGCAAAAGTAATCTCGCACCGACTTCTTCACTTGATCAACTTCAAAACTTTGTGCTAGGGGGAATTATAGGTGGGATGATTTATAACAGCCAAGTCTCTATCTTACAGTTTTTCTTGGTTTTAATTATGTGGACTTTTTTGGTGACACTTTTTAAATATCTAAAAGAAAATATTAGTCTCGTTAAACGGTTGATTGATGGTCAACCAGTAATTTTAATCAAAAATGGAGAAGTTATTGTCGAAAGTTGTGCTAAAAAGGGAATATCGGCCAGTGATTTAATGTTTAAATTACGTGCATCAAATGTTTATGATACACGACAAGTTAAAAGAGCTATCCAGGAACAAAATGGACAGCTAACGATTATTTTATATGGGGAAGAACTAGTGAGATTTCCTGTTATTACCAATGGATTTGTTGATGATGATATGTTGGATACTTTTGATAAAGACAGAGAATGGCTAAGTAAAGAGTTAGAAAAACAAAAAACTGATCTTTCTAATGTTTACCTAGGTGAATACATCAATGGTAATTTATATCTAAGTTTATATGAGAAAAAATAAAATAGGATGAAGTTGGCATTAAAAAAATGCCAGC
>CAUQFM010000026.1:0-21682 GCA_963517295.1 uncultured Vagococcus sp. | reverse complement strand
TTTTTACAGAAAAGAGAAGTTTCTTTATTTTTAAGTTGTATCAGGATAGAAATTTCGTTCAAAGAAAGATCGACTTGTTTCATTTTGATAATAAAAATCAAATCTTTAATATCTTTTTTTTGATAATCACGATAGCCGTTGTCTTTTCTTGCTGGTTTAAGTAAACCGATAGATTCATAGTAGCGAATGGCTTCTTTTGAAATTTGAGTGAGTTTAGCGAGTTCCTTAATTGTCATGATTAGTCCTCCTTTGTTTTTTTACATCATAACATTATAGTTAACTTCAAGGTCAAGTGAATTATGAATAAGAAAAAGAACTATGGTAAAATGATTATAAATAAAACATTCATTTATATGTAGAAAAAAGAATTTGAGAGGTTAAATGACGATGAAAAAAATAGGTTATATCTTATTCATTTTTTGTTTTTCACTAGTTGTTGTAGCATGTCAGAATGAAAATAATTCCGCACTATCAAAAGACTCCGAAGAAATTGATGAGAAGTCCCTTGATAACATACTAGGAGCTTGGATGAGTGAGGATCGAACTATTTATACCATTGATCAAAAAAATAAGAACTTACTTATTAATCATGAATTATACGAAGTCATCAAGGCGAATAATAAAGATATATCCATTCAAAAAATAGAAGAACCAATTATTTACTATACGTTTAAGTTTGAAGAAGAAAAAGTCATGCTGTTAGAAAGCCATCAAGTAAAAAAAGGATACCGTGGCGGTGAAATGGCACCTAAAAAAATCAAAAAAATTATTACTAAAAAAATTGATTATTCCGAAGACGTTTTCCAAGAAGAGATGAAAACGATGGTTAGTTTGTATGAACAGAGCGAACCGTTTTGTTTCTTAATAACTGAACAGACCATAGAGGGTGAGCCAATTATCACTGAAATTAGCTTTAATCAATTAGAGTTGTCAGTATTAAAAGGATCAACAGTTGATAAATTAGGCTCCCAGGAAAAATTAAAGAGTCAGTATAAAAAGATGAGTATTGATGATAAAGAGGTTACTATTTCAGAACCAGTAGAAGATAAATCAGAAAAACAGGAGGAATTAAAAATCGTTTTTCCCCTTAGCAATTAAATAATCTTTTATCTGATTTTAAGTTAAAAATGATTATTTTTAGGTATAATGAAAGTGAAAGAAGAGGGGGATTTGTTATGAAAGAAGTGAATATCTATGAGCGACTCAGAAACAACCCAATTATTGCCGCGATTAAAGAAGAATCAGATTTGGATGAATTACTAAAATCAGAGGTGGAAGTGATTTTTGTTTTACAATCTTCTTTACTTACAATTAAAGAAATTTCAGAAAAAATTGAGGCAAGTGGTAAAGTTGGTTTTGTTCATTTGGGTTTAGTTAAGGGGTTATCTGATGATGAAATTGGTTTAAAATACTTGAAGGAGAATACAGCTTTTTCTGGAATTATTGCGACAAAGTGGCCTCAGCTAATTAGGGCACAAACGTTAGGTTTTTTAACAGTCTATCGTATCTTTATGGTAGATTCCTTGGCGTTTAGTTCACTAAAAAAATGCCAAAATAGTAAATTTCCTGATTTTGTTGAAATCATGCCAAATCCTAATGGGAAAATTATCCGAGCAGTTAGAGATCAGATTAAGCGTCCTTTAATTGTCAGTGGCTTGATTACTGATAAGGATGATGTGATTAGTGCTTTAAAAAATGGAGCGTCAGCTATCTCATCGACGAATAAAAATGTTTGGGAATTATAAAGAAAACGATTGCAAAACTTTGTGAATAAGTCTATACTTAAGTCAATAAAATAAACAGCAGAGAAAAGAGCACACTGAACCAACCATCACTAACGTGAGGTTGGTTCAGTGTGCTCTTTTACTTACCATTGGAGGGGAAAAAATGTACGATGTTATTATTATTGGAGCCGGTATTAGTGGTTCTTCTTTAGCGTATGAATTAACTAAATATGATTTAAAAGTGGGTGTATTAGAAGCAGAAAATGATGTGGCCGTTAAGACAACGAAAGCCAATAGTGCTATTTTACATGCAGGCTATGATCCAAAACCAGGCTCTTTAAATGCGAAACTTAATGTAGAAGGTTCTGCATTAGCTAAAGAAATCTGTCGAAAATTAGATATCCCAAGAAAAGAATTAGGTTCCTTAGTTGTGGCTTTTTCAGAAGAGGATTTAGAAACGGTGAAAGAGTTACATCAACAAGGTGTTAAAAATAATGTGCCAAATGTTAAAATGCTTTCAAAAGAAGAAACATTAGCCAAAGAACCCAATCTTAATCAAGAGATATACGGGGCTTTATATGCGCCAAGTGCTGCAGTGGTGAATCCATGGGAATATGCGATTGCTATGACGGAAGTGGCAATAATAAATGGTGCAACATTTAAATTTAACCAAAAAGTAGAGCAAATTGATTTTTTAGAAGATCATTATAAGATAGAAACTAAAACAGAGACATTTACAAGTAAATATGTCATCAATGCAGCAGGTGTTAATGCTGGAGAAATTCATGAACTTGTGGCAGAACCAACCTTCAAAACGATGCCATGTCGTGGCGAATATTATTTACTTGATTTAGAAGAAACAGACACAGTTAATCACATTGTATTCCAATGTCCGACAAAAGTAGGAAAAGGAATTTTAGTTGCACCAACCACTCATGGCAATATTATTGTGGGACCAAATGCAGAAAATATTCCTGATGAATGGGTGAATACAGGGCAAGATGTCTCTAATACTACATTAGGACTTAAAGAAGTAGCGATGGGTGCTAGAAAAAGTATTCCAACTATTAATCTAGCTAACTCTATTCGTAATTTTTCAGGCGTACGTGCAAACACAGATCGCTCTGATTTTATTATTGAAAAAGCAGCCCCTCAGTTTTATGATATGGCAGGGATTAAATCACCTGGCTTAACAGCAGCACCTGCTAATTCCCTCTATTTAATTAAGATGATGGCAAGTGATGGTTTAGAGTTAATTAAAAAAGAAAATTATGTGGATGAACGTAAAAGAATCCATTTTAATGAAGCAAATATTGCAGAAAAACAACAACTAATTAAAGAAAATCCTGATTATGGACGTATTATCTGTCGTTGTGAAAATGTAACGGAAGCTGATATTAGAGAATCACTTCATCAAACACTGCCAGCTCAATCAGTTGAAGGGGTAAAACGTCGGACGATTGCTGGAATGGGAAGATGCCAAGGCGGTTTTTGTGGTCCTCGTGTGGTAGAAATTATTGCTGAAGAGTTAAATATATCCCCATTAGAAGTTGATTTGGATCGTTTTGATAGCCATATTTTAATTAGTCAATCCAAGGAGGTCTTGTAAATGTACGATTTAATAGTTGTTGGTGGTGGACCTGCTGGACTGGCTGCTGCAGTAAGTGCTTATGAAAAAGGATTAGAAAAAATATTGATTATTGAACGTGATGTTGAATTGGGTGGTATTTTAAATCAGTGTATTCATAACGGCTTCGGTCTTCATTATTTTAAAGAAGAGTTAACTGGTCCAGAATATGCGGGTAAGTTTATTGAAAAACTGAAAGAAACAACTGTTGAAATTATGTTAGATACGATTGTTCTTGAAGTTACAGAAGAAAAAAAAGTTCATATCATGAATAAAACACAAGGCTACCAAGTTCTTTCTGCCAAATCAATTGTGCTTGCTATGGGATGTCGTGAACGAACAAGAGGTGCTATTCAGCTTCCTGGTGCCCGACCTGCTGGAATTATGACAGCAGGAGCAGCGCAACGTTATGTGAATATGGAAGGGTATATGGTTGGTAAAAAAGTGGTTATTCTTGGTTCAGGTGACATTGGTTTAATCATGGCTCGACGAATGACGTTAGAAGGTGCTGAAGTTCTAGCTTGTATTGAAGTGATGCCTTATTCGGGAGGATTGAACCGTAATATCGTTCAGTGTTTACATGATTTTGATATTCCCCTTTATTTATCACATAGCGTGATTGATATTAAAGGAAATGAGCGTTTAGAATCAATCACGATGGCAGAAATTGATCGTGATCGGAACGTTATTCCAGGCACAGAACAGGAAATTGAATGTGATACGTTATTATTATCAGTTGGATTAATTCCTGAAAATGAGTTGTCTCGAAAAGTTGGTATTGAGATGGATAAAAAAACAAAAGGTGCGCTAGTCTTTGAAAATCGTGAAACGTCCATTCCAGGGATTTTTGCATGTGGAAATGTTCTTCATGTCCATGATTTAGTGGATCATGTAAGTGCTGAAAGTATGTTGGCAGGTGCTTCTGCTGCTGAATACATTCAAAATTTAGCAAGTGATACTCATGATGAGGAAATGACCATTGCAAATGGTGAGGGTGTTTCTTATTGTTTACCTCAAAAAATCAGGAAAAATCAAGTCGATAAAAAAGTGGAGATTTATTTTAGAGTTAATCGAGTGATTGATCAATGTGAAGTCGTTGTCTCGAATCATGGTGAAGTTGTAACGACCTTTAAGAAAAAAGACTTAGCTCCTGGTGAGATGGAAACACTAAATTTAAGAAAGAAATTTTTTGATGATGAGAGCATGACAGATTTAGAAATTTCGATAAAGGAGATGTAGAGAATGGCAGAATTAATTTGTATCGTTTGTCCCAAAGGGTGTCACTTGCATGTGGATGAAGAAAATGGCAATAAAGTAACGGGCAATGCCTGTCGAAAAGGTGCTATTTACGGTCAACAAGAATTAACCAATCCTGTTCGGACGATTACGTCGACATGTAAAATCGGTGAAGCAGTGTTACCGCGTGTTCCAGTAAAAACTGTAGAGGCAATCCCAAAAGGAAAAATGACGAATATTATGACAGAAATTAATAAAATTGAACTACATGCTCCTATTTTTGTAGGAGATATTATCATCGAAAATGTTTCAGATACTGGTATTAACGTTGTCGCATGTAAAACAATGGAAAAAGTAAATTAATTATTGGAGGAAAAAAACATGACATTAGTAAAAATAGCTTATACATCAAATACAGGAAATACAGAAGGCATTTCAGAATATTTAGAGGATGCTTTTGAAGACTTAGATATGGAAGTTGTTAGAGAAGAAGCAGACGATATTGATGGAGATTACTTTGAAGATGCAGACATTGCGATTATCGCTACGTTTACAGATGGAGATGGCGAAATTCCCTTTGGATTTGAAGAATTTTATGAAGAAGTAGCTAATCAAGAATTAGCAGATAAATTATTTGCTGTAGTAGGAAGTGGCGACAGTGAATTATACCCAGATTTCTTCTGTAAAGCAGCCTTCTTATTTGAAGAAATATTAACTAAAACAGGTGCCAATAAAGCAGCTGATACCTTAACGATTGAAAATGATGCTGAGGGTGAAGATGTTGAGAAAATCAATGCTTTTGCCAAAGAAATAGTTGCTAAATTAGGATAAAAATTACAGTTAGCATGAAAGAAAAGGGAGAGAAGAATGAAAAAAACAAAAACAATGGATGGTAATAGTGCAGCAGCTTACATCTCTTATGCTTTCACTGAAGTCGCTGCTATTTATCCAATTACGCCAAGTTCTACAATGGCTGAACTGGTGGATGATTGGTCCGCTAAAGGTAAAAAAAATATTTTTGGTCAACCAGTCAAAGTAGTTGAGATGCAATCTGAAGCAGGAGCAGCTGGAACAGTTCATGGTTCTTTAAAAACAGGTGTTTTAACCTCTACTTATACAGCATCTCAAGGCTTACTTTTAATGATTCCTAATATGTATAAAATTGCTGGCGAGTTATTACCTACTGTTTTCCATGTAACAGCTCGTGCCATAGCAACGAATGCTTTAAGTATTTTTGGTGATCACAGTGATGTCATGGCAACGAGACAAACAGGCTATGCCATGCTTGCTGAAGGTAGTGTTCAAGAAGTAATGGATTTATCTAGTGTGGCTCATTTAGCAAGTATTGAGGGTAGTCTGCCTTTTATTAACTTCTTTGATGGGTTTAGAACGAGTCACGAGCTTCAAAAAATTGAAGTGATTGATTATGAAGACTTAAAACCATTAGTAGACCAAAAAGGCTTAGTACATTTTAGAAATCGTGGCTTGAATCCTAATACGCCAACAGTTTCAGGAACAGCTCAAAATCCAGATATTTACTTTCAATCAAGAGAAACGGTGAATCAATACTATGATCGTTTGCCTGAAATTGTTCAAAAATATATGGGTGAAATTAATAAAATAAGAGGGACAGAGTATGATTTAACAACATATTACGGTGATCCTGAAGCAACAGAAGTAATTATTTCTATGGGATCAGCGACACCAACGATTAGACAGACAGTGGATTATTTAAACAAGCAAGGTAGAAAAGTAGGTCATATTGCGATTCATTTGTATCGTCCATTTCCAGCTGAGAACTTACTAAAAAAATTACCTGATACAGTTCAAAAAATTGCTGTTTTAGACCGAACAAAAGAACCAGGCTCAGATGGAGAACCTCTTTTATTAGATGTTCAAAGTGTTCTCTATCGTCATACGAATCGTCCAGTGGTAATTGGTGGACGTTATGGTATTGGTTCAAAAGACGTGACACCTAATCAAATTGTCTCTGTTTATGATCATTTATTATTGGATGAGAAAGAAATGAAGATGCGTTTTACGATTGGGATTAATGATGATGTGACTCATTTGTCGTTACCAATGACCAAAATGTTAGATTTAACACCAAGTACGACTTTTCAAGCGAAGTTCTGGGGCTTTGGTTCTGATGGAACAGTTGGAGCAAACAAACAAGCTATTAAGATTATTGGGGATAATACCGACCGTTATGCACAGGCATATTTTTCTTATGATTCTAAAAAATCGGGTGGGTTAACTGTCTCTCATTTACGTTTTGGTAAAGAAGAAATTAATTCAATCTACTTAGTGGAAAATCCTGATTTTGTGGGATGTCATAATGCCGCGTATATACATAAATATGATTTAATTAAAGGCTTAAAAGATGGCGGAACTTTCTTACTCAATACTGTTTGGACAGAGGAAAAAGTCTTAAAATTATTACCTAAACATTTGAAAAAATATCTAGCAGAACATAATATTAATTTTTATATCATTAATGCGATGGATATTGCCAAAAGTGAAGAGTTGGGACGTCGAATTAATACCATTATGTCTACAGCTTTCTTTGAATTAACTGATTTAATGACAAGAGAAGAATACTTACCATTACTAAAAGAAGAAATCAAAAATACATATGGAAAAAAATCGTCTTCAATTGTGGATAAAAATTGGGCTGTGATTGAAAAAACATTTGATGCTTTGAGAAAAATTGATGTTCCTAAAGAATGGGCTGATCTTGAAATAATTGAAAGAGCAGATAATGCAGATTTACCATCATTTGTAAAAAATATCGTGCAACCGATTGAACGCCAAGAAGGAGATCAATTATCTGTTAATGATTTGATTGATAATGGGATGCTAGGTGGAACGATTCCATTAGGCACAGCTGCTTACGAGAAACGGGGAATTGCTTTAGAGGTTCCTGAATGGCAATCAGATGCCTGTACAATGTGTAATGAATGCGCCTTTGTCTGTCCTCATGCGGCAATTCGTCCCTTCTTATTGGATGAAAAAGAAATGGCAGAAGTACCAGAAGGTTATATCACACGGGATTTCAAAGGAAAAGATGGCTTAAATTATCGAATTCAAGTATCTGTAGAAGATTGTACTGGCTGCGGCTTGTGTGTGGATGCGTGTCCTGCTAAAGGAAAAGCGCTTATTATGAAACCATACGAAGAACAACTAGAAGAAGCTGCTAATTGGGCTTTTTCAATGACGTTAAAACAAAAAGAAACGAAATTCAAAAAAGAATCTGTGAAGGGATCCCAGTTTGAGCAACCATTACTTGAATTTTCTGGTGCTTGTTCTGGATGTGGAGAAACACCATACATTAAGCTTTTAACTCAATTATTTGGTGATCGCATGATGATTGCTAACACAACAGGTTGTTCATCTATTTGGGGTGCATCTGCGCCAACAACTCCTTATACAACTAATCAGTTTGGTCAAGGCCCTGCTTGGAGTAACTCTTTATTTGAAGACAATGCTGAATTTGGTTTTGGAATGCATGTGGCAAATCAAGTTAAACGTCAAGTAGTTGTTGATAAGGTGAAAGAAACTTTAGCTAGTAATCAAGGTAGTGAAGAAACAAAAGAAGCTTTATCTGATTGGCTAGAAAATTATGAAGAAGGTAACGGCACTAGACAACGTGCGACAATGCTTTCTAAAGCGTTGAAAGCAGAAACAGCAACTATTTTCCAAGACTTACTGAAAGAAGAAAATATGTTTGTTAAGCCAAGCCAATGGTTAATTGGTGGCGACGGTTGGGCTTATGATATCGGTTTTGGTGGGATTGATCATGTCTTAGCTTCAGGGGAAGATATTAATATCTTTGTTATGGATAATGAATTATATGCTAATACAGGTGGACAAACATCTAAAGCAACTCAAAAATCTGCTATTGCTAAGTTCTCAGCTTCAGGTAAGAAAACAACTAAGAAAGATTTAGGGATGATGGCGACGACTTACGGTAATGTATACGTGGCTCAAATTTCGATCAATGCTCATCCGAATCAAGCAATTAAAGCAATTGCTGAAGCTGAAAGTTATCCTGGACCATCATTAATTATTGGTTACACACCATGTATTAATCATGGAATTAAAGGTGGAATGAGTAATGCTTTAGTTAATGCTAAAGAAGCAGTTGATTCTGGATATTGGCAGTTATATCGTTACGATCCACGTTTAGCTGATAAGGGTAAGGACCCAATGCGAGTGGACTTTAAAAAAGCTGATCTAGATAAAATTCCGGAATTTTTAGAAACACAAACTCGTTTTTCTTCACTAATAAATGTCACTCATGATCAAGAAGTGGTAGAAGAAATGTATGATAAGACAAAACAAGATGTGGCAGAAAGAAATGAAAATTATCAACGATTAGCAAGTATGAAAAAGATCAATAATCAGGAATAAAAAATGACAATTATCAGTTGCTATCCCCAGAAAAAATTATATTTCTAGGGATAGCGGCTGATTTTTTAGTAGAAGCTATTTTTTAATTATACGACATAGTTCACAAAAATAATTAAAATTCATTAATACAACCATTTATGTGATATTGATAACATTTCTCAATTATTCCTTGTCTTATCATTTCTATTTTGTTACGATAATCACGTGATAGCCTATGTGAAAAATGGGAATGAGGTGCGAACCCTCAGCAGCCCCTTTCTTCTGTATAATGGACGAAATCTCAATAGCCATCGAAAGAGAAGGCGAGAAAGTAGGATGAAGTTGAGTCAGAATACCATTTTTACATAATCTTTTCGATAATTCGATTGGGGAATTGTCTTGTTTAAGGTTGCTTTTTTTGGGCTGCTTTTCACAAGGCGTTCTAGTTATTAGAATGTCTTTTTTTGTGTCTTAATCTATCTAAGAAATTAACTAAGAAAGGAGAATTAAGTTGATGCATAAGTATTTTTGTGATACTTGTCACTTTATTTATGATGAAGAATTAGGTGATGTAAAAAACGGTGTACCACCAAAGACACCAATTAAAGAGTTAAAGGGTTCTTTGTGTAACCGTTGTCAAATGAAAGACCTAAACCGTTATTCGGTTGTTTTTTCAGATTATAAAAATTTAGAAGCTAAATATTATAGTATGTTTTCCGGTAAGTGGCATATTGATTATTTTTTAGATTATTTAAATCAATTACAAATGGAAGGAACTAACGTATTAGAAGTAGGAACAGGACTAGGTAGAGTAGCGTATTCTTTAATTAATCGAGGATTAAACGTAACTGGAGTAGAGATGAGTTCAGATTTTATTGGTTACTTAGAACGTCAAAAATGGACGAAATCTCCATTATTCCAATTGATCGAAGGGGATATTTTTTCAATGACTATTAAAGAAAAATTTGATGTCATTGTGATAGCTGATTCAACTTTTCAAGAACTGGTCTATCAAAAAAGTGAAGCAGCTATTTTAGCATTGTTTGCACAGATTATACATCCCAATGGAATAATTTGGATTGAAACAATGGCTGTTAATCAATCATGTCAAGTAAGTCGACGAAAAAATATTGATTTTAAAAGAGAAATTCACCTTGAAAGTCAATTTAGTGTATCCGAAAAAGATTTTACTTATCATCAAACGTTTGAATTATTTTGTGAAGGGGTATCAAAAGAAAGAAATACTGTGAGTCGATCGTTACCGATTATTTTTAAAAAAAATATCGAAACAAATTTACCAGATTCTTTAGAATTAATAGGTAACTCAGACTTTCCAAAACCTGGAAAAATCAAACCATCTGATCAAACATTAAGTTATTGGACAGACGGTGGTTATCCTTTAGCAACATCTAACGAATTAGTAAAAAAAGAAATAATCATTTTAAAGAATAGAGGAGATTTATAGTGAAAAAGAAATTATTAGTTTTTTTAGCGGCAATTGTACTTATTTTTACAGGGTGTACTGCAAAAGAGTCTAAAACAGAATCAACAACGGATGCATCTAAATCTGCAGGTGAATCTACGGTGATTACAACATATAATTATGAAAAAAAAGCTGTTGAACAAACCTTCAAAAAAGTTCCTGAAAAAGTGGTAGCTGTTTATCAAAGTCCAATTGAAATCATGTTAGCTTTAGGGTTAGAGGATAAAATGGTGGCAGCTTCTCAATTAGACACAGATGTTAAACCTGAATTTAAAGAAGCTTTTGATAAAATAAAATATTATAAACAAGCACCTAGTAAAGAAGAAGTATTAAGTTTAAATCCTGATTTTATCTTTAGTTGGTATTCATTTTTTGGTCCAGAAAAATTAGGAGATGTAAATTTTTGGATGGATCGTAATACCAATACTTACATAGCACAAAATAGTGGGATAAAAACACCAAATACTTTAGAAAATGAATATGAAGATATTTTAAATATCGGTAAAATTTTTGATGTAGAAGATAAAGCTCAAAAAATGGTAGATGATATGAAAGCTGAAATCAAGAAATCAATTGAGTTTTCTGAAGGTAAAGAAAAAGTGTCAGCAGTTATTTTTGAAGTGAATAAAGATGGACAGTATCGTATTTATGGAGCAGATAGTATTGGTGGTGACATGGCACAACAAGTTGGTGCTGAGCTAGTTGCTGATAAAAACGGAAATATTACTAAAGAAGAATTAGTTAAATTGAATCCGGATGTTATTTTTAGCGTTTATTATGGTGAATCTATTGAAGAAAAACAAGCATTAACCTCAGTGATGGATAATGAAGCGTTGCAAAGTATGGATGCAATTAAAAATAAACGTGTTTACCCAATGGTTTTAAGTAATGTTTATTCAACAGGTATTAGAACGTTGGATGGAATTCAGGCTATTTCTGATGGATTATACCCAGAGTTAAATAAATAAAGCTTAAAGGTGATGAGTAAATGGAACAAATTCAACGTTCAAACTGGAAATTTAATGTGATTTTATTAGGAATGACAGGACTGTTACTCTTCTCAATTATTTATTCGATTACCTTAGGCTCAGCTGATATCTCAATGAAAGAAGTGTATCAAATATTGTTTGCTAAGATAACGGGAAATCAAGAGGTGTTGGGAAAATTTGAACAGGGATGGATTGATATTGTATGGCTAATCCGTTTACCACGAATTTTACTTGCGGTCCTTGCTGGTATATCACTTTCTTTATCAGGAGCAGTTATGCAAGCTATTGTTAATAATCCTTTAGCAGATCCGTATATTTTAGGAATCTCTTCTGGTGCTTCTCTTGGCGCAACTTTGGCTATACTTCTAGGTGTTGGAATTTCTTTTGGTCCAAATTATGTTGGTATTTGTGCGTTTATAGGTGCTTTGAGTGTTTCTATTTTGGTATTACTGTTTGGTCATTCTGCAAGTCGTAGAGATGTTTCAAGATTATTATTAGTCGGTGTGGCATTAAGCTCGCTCTGCTCTGCTATCTCAAGTATCATTGTTTTTTCAGCTAATAATCGAAATGGCATGATGACTTTAAATTTTTGGCTATTAGGAAGTCTTTCAGCGGCTAATTGGCAAATAGTAAACGTGTTAGCGCCTATTGTGTTAATAATCAGTTTGTTTTTTTGTTTTCAATCACGTATTTTAAATGTCATGTTGGTTGGTGATGAAGCAGCTGTAACGCTTGGACAGGAGAATCATCTATACCGAATTATCTATATAATATTGGCGGCAATTTTAATTGGTTTTATTGTTTACTCTTGTGGAATTATTGGGTTTGTTGGCTTGGTTGTTCCGCATATTGCTCGCCTACTTGTGGGAGTTAACCATAAAAAAATGATACCTGTTACGATTTTGATAGGCGGACTATTTTTGTTATGGGCCGATATTTTATCTAGAGTTATTATAAAAGGTGTTGAAATCCCTATCGGCATCATTGTCTCTATTATTGGTGCGCCGTTCTTTCTTTATTTAGTTGTTCAAAGTTCTGGAGAAAGAAGGTGATACTGCATGAAGTATGATATTAATCATTTAAATGTTACTTTAAATAATAATTCTATTTTAAAGGACATAACACTTCAGCTTCCTGTTAATCATTTTATCGGTATCATTGGTCCTAATGGTAGTGGTAAAAGTACGCTTTTAAAAGTTCTTTATAAGGGGATAAGGGATTACTCAGGTAAAGTTATTTTTTCAGGTAAAGATTTGAAAGATTGGAAAATAAAAGATCTTGCTAAAGAAAATGCTGTTGTGGCACAATTGAATGAAGTCAATTTTAATTTTACAGTGTTAGATATTGTTTTAATGGGAAGAGAACCACATAAAGAATGGTGGCAAATGACAGATCAAAAGGATCTAGATTCAGCTTTAGATTCTTTAGAAAAAGTGGGTATGACTAAATTTAAAGATAGTTTCTTTTCATATCTATCTGGTGGAGAAAAGCAACGCGTTATCCTTGCAAGAGCATTGGCACAGCAAGCAGATTGCCTTATTTTAGATGAGCCAACGAATCACTTAGATGTGAAAAATCAATTAGAATTTTTAAGTTTAGTTCGAGATTTAAATTTAACCGTTATTTCTGTGATTCATGACTTGAATCTTGCAGCTAATTATTGTGATCTTTTGTATGTGATGAAGGAAGGTCAAATTTATTTATCAGGAAAACCTGAAGAAGTTTTAACTGTGAAAAATATTAAGACTATCTTTGAAGTAGATAGCTATGTCACACACGTAGACGAGCAACTTCAAATTTGTTACAAAATAAGTTGATTATGTTTAAATCAAAAACAAACTAAATGACTAGCGATATAAATTTAAAAGCAATTATATTGATGCTTTGATAAAAAAACGGTATATTTGATATAAATTTGTAGGGGATAAAAGGGGGAATTTGATGTTCTTTTTTCAAAGCCAATTTTTGTTAAGTTTATTTTTTATTGCTATTATTTTAGTTGGTTTTACATGTGTTATTATAAATTTGAATTTAAGAAGTCGTAAATTAAGTTTCAACAGGCTTTTAAAAGTAATACTGGGTACGTTAATCGTAATTATTGGTTCAATATCGTTATGTTTCACTCTATTATTTGGCTATAATATATAGCGATAGTTATAGTACAAATAAGAACTATGAAAAATGAGCTAGAAGTTATTTCATTCCAATCACAAGGATGAAAAATAACTTTTAGCTCATTTTTTTATGTTTCACTAACTGAAAAAATAAAAGAGAGATATTTAGTTAAAATAACAAATACGATGAAAATTGCTATTAATAATGAAAAATTGCAAATTATTAAGCTGAATGTTTCAAAAAATGGATAAAGATTCACTAAGTAAGCACTTGATACTTTAATAGCGGTAGCACTAATAACCATTGGGAAAGTTAGTGCAGCTTGAGCAGGTGAAAAATCAGCTTTTAGTAAAGTTATTATTTTACTTAAAACCCAAATATAAAAAAATAACATTAAAATAATTTGTAAAAAAACCAAACCAGCTTGTTTATTTTGAACAACTGAAAAATAGCCAACTAAATTAAGTGCAACTGGTGCTGAAAAAATAGCAAAGGTTGCTTGTAATGGTTTTGGAATTGGTAATAAAAGAGATCTTCTGATAATTATTGGCAATAGAATAATAAATGAAATAAATCCAAAAATTAAAATAATTTTAGCAACAAACATCAGTATCGATAGTTTGAATAAAGGTGCTGTAATCGCTGAAGCGACAATCCCAACATAAACAACAAACCATGAAGGAAGTACTAAAGATAGCTGTTTTTTCATAGCAAATGTAACAGTGAAATATAGAATGAATAGAATATGGGAAACAGTAGCCAATCCCCATAGCACAAGTGCTAAAGTTACATTCCATTGAATTATTTGTTTAGTTAAAAGCGCTACTCCCATAAAAAAAGTGGGAAACGTTGCAGCAATAGGAACTTGACTCAACTGAGACTTAACTCCTTTTGGATCAATGAAAAATTTTAAAAAAACAGCCATTAAAATAAGTATGCTAAGAAAAGTAAAAATAGACTTAAAAAAGAAAGTATCATCTAATAGGTTCGCAAGACCTGCAAAACTTAGTCCAACTGCCGATATTGGTAGTGGTAGTTTTGTTAAAAATTGTTTCATAATTTCTATGACTCCATTTCTATACGGGGCTCAATTTTTGGTGCTGTTTTTGGATCAAGTTTTCCTCGCTCAATTAATTCATTAACGACCCAAACAGCAACATTACCGGTGATTGCGATGCAATGTTGTCTTCGACCTTCAGATTTAAATTCATCACCTTGCCATTTTCTAGTAATAACACGACAACAACAAGAACGATATTCTTCTTTAATATAATCGTGTAATCCTTTTGAAATTTCAAACATTTCAGGATCCATAGGTTCGCCACGTTTACGGCCATAGACCATACCTAATCCAATTTGACCACCAGAAACAGCACCACATAAACATTGTGCTTTTCCCATACCAATTGGGAATCCAGAGGCTAAACGAACCACATCATCATCATAAGGTTTTCCTAAGACATCGTTGATTGTTTCGACAACAGCTTCCGAACAATAATAAGTTCCAGATCTAAAATATTCTTCGGCGACATCTCTCACCATTTCTAGATATTCTTCTTTTTCCATTCTACTCATCCTCCTACCTTTTTATAAGCTCATGATATCACAATCTTTTTTTATAAAAACACTTACTTACTGATTTCTAAGAAAAAAAGCGAAATTATCATTGTGATTTTGTCTATTTAACTAAAAATAATCCTATGATATACTAAAAACATAGGGATTTTGAAAAAAATTGGAAATGGAAGAGAGTAGGGAGTAAGTGAAGAAAAAAGTAATCGTGTTGTTAGTGTTAGTTGTTATATTAATTTTTGTTTCAGGTTTATCTATAAAAAAAATAAAAGCAGCAAAAGAGATTAAAGCAGCTAATATAGTAAACAAGGACCAAAACCAACCATTAGTAAAAAAAGGAAGCATATCAGAAGGAAAAAAAGAAACAGCTTCTAAAGAGAAATCAATTTTTGAAGAAGAAATGGTAGTAACCAAAGAAATTTATCCTAGAAAAAAAATCGACGGATCTGAAATAAGTGAAGATGTCATGCCGATTGGGACAGTTGTCTCTGTTAAAGCAGTACCCACTGATGATAAATGGGTCGAAATCATCAGTGATCCCAAAAAAGGATACATCGAAAAGGATGTCCTTGAGTTTCGTGACGGATATATTTCAAAAAGAGAGCAGTCACGTAAAAAAGAATTGTCTCCAGCTGAATTTAAAGAGTCATTAGATAAGGCTTTGGTTGATTTTAAACAAGAGCATGGGGGAGATATTACCGTTTATATTGAAACAGTAGATCATAAATTCACCTATAATTCTTACGCAGATGAAGTTCGCCGAACCGCAAGTAGTATTAAGTTGGCTTTCATTTCTTATGTGATGACCTTAGCAGATGATAAAAAAATTGATTTAGATACAAAATTAACTTATACAGCAAATTATAAAATGGGAGGAACTGGTATTATTCAGTTTGCACCAATAGGAACAGAATATACGATTAAAGAATTAGCTGAATTAACTATCCGTTACAGTGACAATGTTGCTTATACTATGTTGGTTAATTATATTGGTGAACCTCAATTTATTCAGTTTTTAGCAGAATTAGATCCGAATTCACCAAATAATCGCTATTTTTCAACAGCGCATATCTTAACGAAGTCGATGAATTATGTGTATGATCGTAAAGATAAAAGTGAGAATATAAAACTTATTTATGATTGGATGCAAGACAGTACCTTTGATGATGGTGTTGCTGTGGGTCTTCCGGGTGTTGATGTGGTTCATAAAACAGGTTGGATGCCAATGTATATGGTGAGCAATGATATTTCTCTCGTAAAAGATAAGGAAACACCTTACTATCTAACGATTATGACAGGTGGATATGGTGAAGATTATAGTGAAAAATCAATTGGTGATTTAGCTAAAATTGTAGATAAACATATGCTGAGATTAGATTATAAATAAAAAGCAGTAAAAATCTGAACCAATCAGATTTTTACTGCTTTTTCATATGCTTTTACAATTTTTTTGACACCTTGGGCTATTAATTCAGGAGAAACATTAAATAATTCAATGCCATACAATTGCTTTTGGCAGTCTGATTGTGTGAGAAAGTGACGGGATAAATCTTCTAAAATAACATGTTGCTGGGTTACATTGATTTCAAATTGTGATTTTGAAACAGTATCGGGTAAAACTAAGAATGCCTTACTTGATAAAAAGAGATCAGGGCGAAAAATATCGATTTTAGAATAGTTTATAATTTCATCTTTAAACACAAAATCTCTTTCTATTTGTATTTTCTTAGTTGTTGCAATATGTTGATTAAATAGACCAGATTTAATATATAAATTTAAGGCAGATTGTGAGAACATGCCACTATCCACTTCTAGAATCCTCCGATATTGCTTAAATGTATCAACTAAATGATTAGGCAGGATACAAGCACCTAATCGTAAACCGGGAAACATGATTTTGGAAAAACTTTTTAGATAAATCACGTGATCAGAGGTATCGTAAAAATGGATAGGCATTTCTGCTGAATTTGAAATAAAATCTGCTAGATAATCATCTTCTACAATGTAAACATCGTATTTTTTAGCTAAGTCTACTAAGTGCCTTTTTTCTGATTCAGTAAAAGATAAACCTAGAGGACTAGAAATCCGAGGTGTTGTATAAAAAAATTTAATATCTTTTTCTTTAAAGTAGTACTCTAAAAGTTCCCAATCCAGACCGTTTATATTTCTATCTATTGTTAGATAAGGAACATTTTCAACTTTAAGTAGTTCAATCATTAAGTGGTAAGCAGGATTCTCTATTAAAATATGTTGTTTTTGATTAGGAAAAGTTAAACGACTTAAAATAAATAAAGTTTGCTGGACACCAGTTGTTATAAATAAATTATCATTTTGAGTGTAGATCTGTTGTGATTGAAACCAATTTTGAAGAGTTGTGATTAATTCTGATAAACCTTGAGACCGACCATATGTAAAAAATTCTTGTTTGTAATTTTCTGTTGCTTTTTTTAAGCATCTTTGAAAATCCTCATAGGGAAATGTTGTCCAACTTCCTTGAGATGAACCGAAATCTATCGTATCAGTTGAGTCCTTAGGAAGAATAGGGAATTCTTTTTGAATAACATAGAGTCCACTACGGTCTTTAGCATAAATCAAATGATCTTCCTTCAAAAGTGATATGGCATGTTTGATTGTTTCAAGACTGCACTCATAAGTTTTAGCTAAGCTTCGTAAGGAGGGGATTTTTTCACCTTCTTGATATTTTTCTGTTTGTATTTGTTGCTTGATGTGCTGATAAACTTCAATATATCTCATATATTACTCCTTTTGTACCGGTACAGTTAGTCTCTAAACTGATTGTAACTGTATTGGAATCCAAATACAATTAATATGAAAGAGAGGTTTTCATTATGAATCAAAAAATAAAAGCGCACAGCGCTATTTTTCTTCAAATTATTATTATCGGCTTTTCATTTTTATTTGTTAAACAAGGATTAGAGTATACAGATGCCTTTACTCAATTATCACATCGTTTCATGATAGCAACTTTAGGCGTTTGGTTGATACGAGGATTGGTTCCTCATACTAAAGTATTCACTAAAGAAGCCATCAAAGAGTTACTGCCTTTAGGAATTTTTTATCCAGTCTTATTTTTTTCACTTCAGACAGTATCATTAACTTACATTTCTACCTTAGAAGCAGGTATTATTACTTCAATTATTCCTCTTTTAATCGTAATTCTTGCTATATTTTTACTTAAAGAACGCCCAAGTAATAGGCAAAAAATAGTTTTACTGATTGCTTTTTTAGGTATCACTTATATTAATTTGAAAAGTCAGTCACAATCAGAAACATTTAGTTTTTTTGGCACATTTTTAATGTCTCTATCTGCATTGTCGTCTGCCTTTTACACGATAACAGCCAAAAAACTATCCAATAAATATCAAACGATAGATATGACTACCTTTATGCTAACTACGGGTATGATTATTTTTACAGCAATTTCAATCATGCAACATTTATCTGGAAACGTAACAAGTAATTATTTTGAGGCATTATCTCATCCTTCGTATGTACTAGCAATCCTTTATCTAGGATTGTTGTCTTCATTAGGAAGTGCGTTTTTATCCAATTTTGCCATCCACCATGTTGAAGCATCAACAGTGGGGATTTTCTCTAATTTGTCACCAGTCATCACAATTTTGGCAGGGGTATTAATTTTAGGTGAACCAATAAAAAGTTATCAAATAATAGGTATGGGAATGATCCTTATACCAATGATTTTCATGAATGCGATTCGAAAATAAACGTTTTATACTAGCAAGTTAGATAGCTAAAGATTTAAATAAGAGGATACTCGATAGTGAAGATAACTTAAGAGTATCCTTTTTAATGATAATCATTATAATTAACGGTGTTTTTTAACTTATTTTTTTGCTTAAATCAGGTTTATTTTGGGTTTTATTTATAATAAGTATTGAAAAGAATGTTATAAGAGAGTAATATATAAGTGTAATCGCTACCAGGTAAGGTAGTTTTATTTTTGAGTTCTATTGTGATTTTAGTCACATGAAATAAAATAAAGTGAGGATGCTGAATATGGATAATAAATACTTAGAAGAAATGGAATCGTCTTATTCAATGTTGACCATTATGGAAGAAGCTGAAAGGTGTTTGCTTTGTTTAGATGCACCGTGTTCTAAGGCTTGCCCAGCTGGGACAGATCCAGCAAAATTTATTAGGAGTGTTAGATTTAGAAATTTCAAAGGAGCAGCAGAAACTGTTAGAGAAAACAATGCATTAGGTGCTATTTGTGCTTTGGTTTGCCCAACTGAAAAATATTGTGAAATGGGTTGTGCAAGGTCAGGTATTGATCGACCTATTAACATTGGTGGTATTCAAAAATTTGTCACTGATTTTGAACAACAAACAAAGATGGAAATTTTAACTAAAGGCGAAGCTAACGGAATGCATATAGCAATTGTAGGAAGTGGACCTTCTGGATTACAAGCAGCAGCGTCTCTTCTTCAATTAGGTTATGACGTAACAATTTTTGAAAAAAGTCAAAAAGCGGGCGGCTATTTAAGATATGGTATTCCAGAATATCGTTTGCCAGATGCTATTGTAAATTATGAAATATTGAGAATAGTTAACTTGGGAGCAAACATTGTATACGAAACAACTATTGGAAAAGATATAACAATGGAAGAACTAAAAAGCAAATACGATGGAGTGGTTCTAGCAATTGGAGCAAGTCAAGGAAAAACATTAGAGATGTTTGAAGAAAATGACGCAGTTGAGACAGCCGTTTCTTTTCTATCAAGAGCAAGAGATAATCAAGGTGAAATAGATCTACCAGATAACGCACTTGTCATTGGTGGTGGAGATGTTGCAATGGATGTTATTACATCACTAAAATTATTAGGCGTTCCACATGTAACTGATGTAGTCTATGAAGAGTTTTGTGAATTTAAAGCGTCTAAAAAAGAACTTGATGGTGCGCAAAATAAAGGTGTGACAATCATTGATGGTTACTATCCAGTAACGGTTGCTGGTAATCGAGTGACTTTTAAACATCGTCACTTAAACAACGAATTAGTGATAGAAGCAGAAAAGATAATCTTAGCTGTGGGACAAGAAGTTGATGCAGAAAATCTAAACTTAGAAATTAAAAACAATCAAATGTTACAGTCTGGTTATCAAACAAAAGATAAAAAAGTTTTTGTCACTGGAGATATTGTTCACGGTGACATGACAGTCGTTTGGGCAGTGAAAAAAGGAAAAGAAGTAGCTGCTGAAATACATGGATTTTTAGGAGGTAAAGGCGAATGATTAATAAAGACTTATCCATTGATTTTTTAGGTGTTACATTTGATAATCCTTTCTGTTTATCATCCTCTCCAGTCGGAAATTGTTATGATATGTGTAAAAAAGCGTATGAAGTTGGTTGGGGCGGAGTTGTATTTAAAACGATTGGTCCTGAGCATTTTGTGGTAGATGAGGTCTCTCCTCGATTTGATATTTTAACTAAAGAAGGAACACCGTTTGTTGGATTTAAAAATATGGAACAGATTGCGGAACATTCTTTGGAAGAAAATCTGTCTGATTTAAGAAAATTAAAGAAAGAATTTCCCAATAAAGTGTTGATTGCTTCAATAATGGGAACTAATGAAGAAGATTGGGAAGAGTTAGCTCGTTTAGTAGAAGAAGCTGGAGCTGATATGATTGAGATGAATCTTTCATGTCCACAAATGACCTCTCATGCGATGGGGTCAGATGTCGGAACAAATCCTGATTTATGTCGTGATTATTGTGCCGCAGTAAAAAGAGGATCGAAATTGCCAATGATGGCTAAAATGACACCGAATGTGACTGATATGGTACCAGTTGCAAAAGCCTCTCTTGAAGGAGGAGCAGATGGTATCGCTACTATTAATACGGTTAAATCAATAGCCAATATTGATTTACAACATAAAATTGGTTTGCCTGCTGTAAATGGTAAATCATCTATATCTGGGTATTCTGGAAAAGCAGTTAAACCAATTGCTTTAAGATTTATGCAACAACTCAGGACAGCAGAAGGTCTGGAACAGCTGCCTATTTCTGGTATTGGTGGAATCGAAACTTGGGAAGATGCAGCAGAATTTATTTTATTAGGTGCCTCAACATTGCAAGTCACAACTGGTATTATGCAATATGGTTACCGAATTGTAGAAGATATGAAAAATGGTTTAATGCATTATATGGAAGAACAAGGTGTTGATAGATTAGAAGACTTAGTTGGATTAGCAACTAAAAATATTATTCCAGCTGAAGCATTAGATCGTGATTACAAAGTTTATCCAGTGATTGATTTAGATAAATGTATTGCGTGTGGTCGTTGTTACATTTCTTGTTATGATGGCGCTCATCAAGCAATTGTATGGGATGATGAAAAGCGCGTTCCTCATTGTAATACAGAAAAATGTGTCGGGTGTCATTTATGTACGTTAGTTTGTCCTGTTGGGGCAATAAGTAAAGGCAGAGTTGAAATGAAACCAGGTCGAACAGGAAAAGCATCAGATAAAGTTATTATTTAAACAGAGTGGTGAAAATAGCGTTTAGC
>CAUQFM010000025.1:0-21765 GCA_963517295.1 uncultured Vagococcus sp. | reverse complement strand
AAAGTAATTTAATTATTATTTTTATAATTTTTTTTACAAATATCAATCGATTAAAAAAGTCTTTTATATACATCATTTAGGTTATCAATAACACTTTATCTTGTACTATCTATTTTAAATAACAGTATATACTCTTAAAAAACTTTTATGTAACAAACAAGTTATGTTTTTTAATAGAAAAAAGAAAGATGGCTAATAACCATCTTTCTTATATGAATATGCAGACTATTTAACTTTATAGCGCTATATATCGTTTTTAACCGACATTAAAACCCTATTAGCACCTACTAGTTCATTATGTTTTAACGGTGAAATTCTGCTAAAATACGTCTCACTTCATCCGTCGATTTGGTATTCATCAATTTCACACGCAAATCATTTGCACCTGGAAATCCTTTAACATAAATTTTAAAGAATCGGTGTAACCCAACAATTGATCGCGGTACTAATTCACCATATTTATCTTGTAGCTCGATTTGCATTTGTAATAAAGCGAGTAATTCTGCAGAACTGTGCTCTCTTGGATTTTTTTCAAAAGCAAAAGGATTTTTAAAAATCCCTCGTCCAATCATAATTCCATCAACACCATATTTTTCTGCTAACTCCAATCCTTGCTGGCGGTCTAAGATATCACCATTAATTGTTATGAGCGTATTTGGTGCCACCTTATCTCTAATAGCCATAATTTCAGGAATCAAATCCCAATGTGCCTCTACCTTACTCATCTCATCTCTTGTTCTCAAATGAATCGACAAATTAGCAATATCTTGTTTCAGTAGATGAGTAATCCATGCTTCCATCTCTGATAATTCTTTAAAACCTAAACGTGTCTTCACACTCACCGGTAAGCCGCCAGCTTTAGCTGCTTGAATTAATTCAGCTGCTACTTCTGGTCTTAAAATTAGACCACTACCTTTTCCACGATCTGCCACATTAGGCACAGGACAGCCCATATTTAAGTCGATTCCTTTAAATCCCATCTCTGCTAACCCAATACTCATTTCACGGAAAAATTCAGGTTTATCTCCCCAAATATGTGCCACAACAGGTTGCTCATCTTCTGTAAAAACTAAACGACCCCGAACACTATCTCTACCTTCTGGATGGCAGTAACTATCTGAATTAGTAAATTCTGTAAAAAAAACATCTGGTGCGCCAGCTTCTTTTACGACATGGCGAAACACTACATCCGTCACGTCTTCCATAGGTGCTAAAATAAAAAAGGGCTTTGGTAGCTCTGCCCAAAAATTAGTTGTCATTATTTATATCTCCGTTCACTTTACAAGTTATCTTTTAAATTATACTAATAAATGAAAAAAGAAGCAAAAAAATAGTGTGATGAAAATGGCAACTCCTTCGACAACTTCGTAACTGATAATCAATCCAAAAAGCACGGATTGTTTATCAGTTCCTCCAGTTGTTTGGAGCTTAACGCCATTTTCAACACATTTTTTTAGTTAGGTTTCAAATGGCAACTCCTTCAACAACTTCGTAACTGATAATCAATCCAAAAAGCACGGATTGTTTATCAGTTCCTCCAGTTGCTTGGAGCTTAACGCCATTTTCAACACATTTTTTTACATAAACATATTCATAAACATTACTGATACGGGGGCTAATGCTACAACGGTTATTCCTGTAATAACAATCGCAAGCCCCGCCATAGCTCCTTGAACTTCTCCCATTTCAATCGCACGAGATGTACCAATCGCATGTGAGGCACTTCCTAATGCAATCCCTTGAGCGACAGGATCGTCTATTCCAAACCACTTCATCACACTTGGACCAATCACCGCACCAAGAACGCCAGTAATTACAACTAATCCAACTGTTAGTGAAACAATTCCACCTAACGAATCAGAAACACCTACTGCAATAGCTGTCGTAATCGACTTAGGAATTAACGTCACGATCATCTCTTGATCGAAACCAAATCCCATTGCAAATAGGAAAATAAGAACTGTATGGAATAAAACACCTAAAAAGATACCACTTAAAATAGCGGGAAAATAACGACGTAAGTAATCAAAATTTTTCTCCAAGGAAATTGCCAAGGAAACAGTCGCCGGGGTAATAAACAGACTAAAATATTTCCCACCTTCTTGATAGGTTTTCAAGGGAACATCTAAAACCATTAACAAGATAATAATTATAATAATGGTAAAAGACAATGGCGTAAATAAAGGATTGGATGGATACTTTCCTTTTAAATGACCAGCCAATAAATAAAAGCCAAATGTCAATGTAATCCAAAGTAGCGGATTTTTCAAAATATCATTCAACATGAGAGTTTAATTCCTTTTTTAATAGAGTTTTTTTATCGAATCGGCGCTTAATTCTCTGAACAACATGCCCCACAAAGACAATCATCAATCCTGTAGTAATAACCATAACAATTAACAATTGCCACCAGATATCTTTTAGCATATCAAAATTCGCCATCAAACCAACACCTGCTGGAACAAAAAATAAGCCCATATTGTTAATCAACCAATGCCCAGTATCTTCCACTTGATCCATCTTGATCCATTTAAAATGAAGAGCAAAAAATAAAAGTACCATGCCTATCACACTACCTGGTATTGGAATAATTTTCGAGACAATCTCTCCTAAAAAAGAAAATAAAAATATGATGAATAACTGCTTCATAATTTTCAAAAATAATCTTCCTTTCACTTACCTTGAACATATTCTAACACTTTTTATTAGCCTTTGTGCTTTTTAAATGAAAATACTTATGAAAATTTTCATTATAAAAAAAGAGAATGATGCCACATTTGTTAAAAACAAATGTAGCATCACTCTACTATTGTAAATCTATTTAATTAAATCTTTGTAACTAATTACTGTTTTTTCCGCTAAAGTGCTTGTTTTAGAAAATGTAGGAACTGTGACAATTGCCGAATTAATCAATAATTTACTAATTCTTCCTTCATACAACTCTTTTTTGTATATGAAAGATACTTTTTGATTTTTATAAAACTGTTGATTGTCTATTATTTTTTCTTGCGGTTTCCATTGTCCAAATCCCATAATTATTTTCCTCCTTCAAAAAAAAAGACCTAAATTAATTAGATCTTTTACCCTTTAAAATTAAGCTTTGTGGATGTTAACTGCTTGCATTCCACGTTGGCCTTCTTCAATTTCAAATGTTACTGCTTGACCTTCGTCAAGTGTTTTAAATCCGTCTGTTTGGATTGCTGAGAAATGTGCGAAAAGATCTTCACCGTTTTCTCCTGTAATAAAACCAAAACCTTTGTCTGCATTAAACCATTTTACTGTACCGTTATTCATATAATTTCCTCCTATGCATATCTTTGTATGCGTTTTGTTGCAATAGACGTTTGATAAGCAAAAGAAGAATTATAAATATATATTTAGTATCCTTATTACATGTCAAATTCAATTACTACATCAGTATAACACAAAAATCCTTTGATTTGTGAGAATTACCTCAATATTTTTATTTTTTTTTTTTAAAAAGAGAATCATATAAACTAATTGCTAAATAAACGAGGTCTGTTTTGATTGAAAAAATGAAGCATGCTATAATTAAAAAGGTAAAAACCATACATGCTTATAATGTGTGAACCCCCTATTTTAAAAGGTTTACATCTAATAAAAAAAGTTTTTTGATTGAAAATTTCTAGATGTATTTATTATTTCAACCTAATTTCTACTCTTATTATAATAGAAAAAAAGTTTTATTTTTTTATCTACACCCGTTAATAATTTTTTAAATATTTATTGAAAAGGAAGATAATCCATGAAAAAAGAAGTCCTTATTTTACTATTACCTCATTATGCTGATTGGGAAGTTTCGTTTGCCGCAGCCACATTGAATAATCAAATCCAAAATATTGAATCAAAATATTCTATAAAAACTGTCGGTATCACAGCTGATCCTATCCCTTCAATTGGCGGATTAACAATTCTGCCTGATTATAGTATTGAAAATATTCCTACTAATTATGTCGCGCTTCTTCTTATTGGTGGAATGTCTTGGTGTACTACTGATAGACAGCCAACTGCTCTAACTGAAAAACTAATTCCTTTTGTCCAAAATACAATAGATAGAAATATTATTGTTGGCGCAATTTGTGATGCAACAACCTTTTTAGGTGCGAATGGTTGGCTAAATAACTGCGCTCACACAAGTAATACTTTAAGTGATTTAAAAAAAGTAGCTGGTAGTCACTATTCAAATGAAAAAAATTATCAAAATCAACAAGCTGTTTCTGATAAAAATATTATTACTGCCAATGGAACAGCGTATTTGGAATTTTCAAAAGAAATTTTATCTGCATTAAATGCCTATTCCAAAAATGATATCGAAACTCATTACGATTTTTACAAACACGGTTACTATGAAGCGATGAAAAAATACGGTGTTGCTAAAGGAATTTAAAACACTTTTATAAAACCTTACATTTTTTAACAGTTTTACAAAAAAACAGGATAGTCAAAAGTCGATTTGCTCCTTCCAGTTGTTGAAGGAGTAGCAATTTTATACTCTGACTATTAAAAAGGTGGGCTTCAAATGAAAAAAAGATTATTTTTTTTTATCTTAATTAGTTTTAGTCTCTTGGCTTATGGATGTGATTCTAAAAACAAAAAAAATCAAACAGTTAACGACTCCACACCGACTAGTACAACGACTTCTGAGATCAATCAAATAAAATTATCTAAAGAATATCTACTAGGTAGATGGCAATCCACAGAACAAGATTGGCCTATGGAAATAAATATTTATGAAAATCCTGAAAATAATCAACTTGAACTTACTATTTTAGCTCCAGAAGATGCTGCCGGTACCTTTAAAACTACAAGTGGTTACAGTTCTTTTTCTAGTGTTGATAATTCTGTACGGTATAAATTCGCTCTTTACGATAACCATTTAACGATGGTAAAAATAATTGCCTCCGATAATCCAAAAGAGGTTGGGGCCATTCGTCCTTGGAATTTAGAAAAAATTAGTTCTGACTAACTTGTCTAAACGACGCTTACATAAATTAACTATAAAAAACTAGGAGTGATTAACATGGTAGAAACGTTAGAAACACCACGTTTAACATTACAAAAAATGACCGTTGCTGATTCTGAAGAAGTCTTTAACAATTGGACACGTTCGGAAGTTGTAGCAAAATATCTAACTTGGGCTCCTCATTCTTCAGTAGAAGTAACAAAAGAATGGTTAACCTTCCAAGAGAATAGTGACAGTATTGACTGGGGAATCGTGCTAAAAGAAACCAAGCAATTAATTGGAAATATTTCGGTTATTAACGATAAACCAAAAATAAAAACGAAAACACTAGGTTACGTTTTAGGAGAAAAATTCTGGAATCAAGGTTACATGAGTGAAGCTTTAACAGAAGTCATTGATTTTTTATTTGAAACAACTGATGTTAATCGAATTGAAGCAGAACACGACATAGAAAATCCTGGCTCTGGTCGAGTTATGGAAAAATCTGGAATGACTTTTGAAGGGATTTTAAGAAAAGCTGGATTAAATAACCAAGGGATTGTTGATGTGGCTTTTTATAGTATTTTACGGTCTGATCGAGCATAATATGAAAACGTTTTATTTTCTTTAGGTTTTAAAGATATTTCATGATAAAATATAAGTATTAAATAAACTAAAGAAAAGAGGATTTTTTATGTCTAACGATAACCCTTATATCCCTAACCATCCGGCTCCTGCAAGTGATTCTATTAAAGAGGTCGACAAAGAAATCATTCTAAAAGAAAATTTTAGTGACGAATTGATGAGAAACTTAAATTCAAAAAAAGCAGACATTATTTTACCTGACGAGATAAAAATAAAGGAAAGAAAAAAAGAAGATTAGGACTATGTTTTAAAGAGGCTGACCCAAATGTCAGCCTCATTTTTATTTATACGAATAATTTTTAATAGTCAGGGGATAAAAAGTCTGCTCTCACGACAATTTCACCAAAAGCGATCAATCAATTACATAGGTAGTTTCTTTCTCCTATATTAACCATATAATATTAAGGAGATAATTATGGAAACAAGACAAATTCAAGCAAAGAATAACAGGAACTAAACTAACCGATACATTAAAATAAAAACATATCGGAGGAATATAAATGACCATTATTACTGAGTTAGATCAAGCGATTCATTTTATTGAACAACATCTTTTAGAACCTATAACCTATGAAGATGTAGCAAAGTATTTAAATATGTCGAACTATCATTTTCACCGTACCTTTAGTTTGATTGTAGGAATAACACCTGCGGAATATATTAGAAAAAGAAGACTATCTATAGCCGGCCAAGAAATTGTTTTAACTGATCAAAAAATTATTGATTTAGCTTACAAATACCTATATGAAACACCTGAAAGTTTTACAAAAGCGTTCACTCGTTTTCACGGTGTTACGCCTAGTAATGCAAAAAAATCAGGCTACCAATTAAAATTATTTAATCCTCTGATAATAAAATTAACCATAGAAGGTGGAATTGCATTGGACTACAGAATTGAAAAAAAAGAGCCGTTTACATTGCTAACAAAAAATAAAACATTTAACAATACCATTATTTCAGATGATACAAATACTGAAATACCTGATTTTTGGGCACAATGTGGTAATAATAAGGTATTTGATATCCTCTCAAAAACAGCAAATACTTCGGATGTATATGGCATATGTGCGCCCGTTTCCAAAGAGTCAACCTCATTTAATTATGGTATTGGAATGCTTTTTGAAAAAGGAGAAGTTCCTACAGATTTTGAATTATGGGAAGTAAAAAATCCTTTATGGGCTGTTTTTAAATGTCTTGGTGAAAACGGAGATTGTATTGGTGAAACATGGAACCGAATATTTACTGAGTTTCTTCCCTCTTCTCCATACAAAATGATAGATAGCAGTGATTTTGAACTGTATTCTGATAAATTTGAAGCTGATTGTTTTTGTGAAATTTGGATTCCAGTTGAAAAAATAGAGATAATAAACGAAGATTAATTTAGACCAAGTTTTACGAATTAAACATATTAAAAAAAAGCTCTCAGAAAAGTTACAATTCTGGGAGCCTTTTTCACTTTATTCATTATTCATTTATCTTTTCAAATGCAATATCGGATAAGGTTTACCAAACCCATCTGCCTGACTTTCAGATGCTGCTTCATTTTGCTTATTCACATCAATAAAAGAAATATTTTTATTTTCAATTAACCATGTTAAAATCGAATGTCCATAACCTTTACCAATGAAAGTCGAGTCTAAAAATAGCATGTCTAACTCATAGCCATTTCCTCCACTAAAACCAATCGCTTGATCGTCATCATACCAAAGTGATAGCTCCACAACATCTAAAAATTTGGGGATTTGTTCTTTATAGAAAGCCTGATCCTCCGAACTTAAAAAATGATGTGTTGCCTCAACTGACATTTCCCATATCTTTTTTTAGTTATCTATTTACAAATTCATTCTACATTAAAGAGAAATTTTTAATGGCTGATTTCTAAATTACTATTACCCCACTTTTTCTTCAAGTACGTGTTCAAAATAATCGTTATCCCTGCACCCATTAGCACATCACTTGCAAAATGAGCCCCCATCATGACACGACTAAACATGACACAAATGATCCAAATCGCCGATATAACATATAGCATTATTTCTTTGCCTTTTAGTTTTTCTAACCACATCGGCAACCAAGTTATCCAAATAATGGTCGCACTATTGGCTGAATGCCCTGAAGGAAATGACATAAAATCATCATTCGTTGTGAAACCATTAATGACATACCAAGGGGTGAAATCTGTAGTTGGATTCACCATGCTACGATAACGTTGTCTACCCCACAGTACTTTTAAAAAAGTGACAATAATGATTGGAGCCAGTGAAATGACGACACCTGCTTTGGCGATTCTTTTCACCACTTCAAAGTCTGATGGTTTAATTTTTAAAGCGATTATCGGGAATATCACGAAACACAGACCTGCTAAAAGTCCCATCACAATCATGGGTAGTTTTAAATAATGTGTCATCAAAAAACTAGCCATGAAAGTATCAAATAAAAATAAAATTCCTAATAAACTATTCCCCACCGACCATTTTTTACCACTTACTCTAATCAAACTTGCCGCACTAAAACAACCAATTAATGCTAAAACAACTTCTCCGAAAGATTCGAAAAACCAACCAAAAATACTATCAGGATGATAAAGTTTTCGAGATATTTTTAAGTCAGTAAACGTGAAAACGAGTAACACCAAACCAAAAATAAGTATAAAAAGCCATGTTTTTTTCTTCATTACTATCGTCTGTTTTTTCTAACAAAATCAACCATATCATAGATACAATCTTCTGCTTGAGGAAAATTCCCAATTTGATCAATATAAGCATGACCCATGCCGTTATAAATTGTGACTGTCGTATCTACACCTAAATCGACTAATTTTTTCGCATAGGCTAAACTTTCAAATGTCAGAAAATCATGTTCACCTGAAGTAATCATGGTTGGTGGCATTTTTTCGCTGACTGACATGTAAGGTGTTAAGTATTTATTCATCACATTATCTGTCCCTAAAATTTCTGATAAGCCACTCGTCATACCTGAAAAAATTTCAATTGTCGGACGAATGACACTCTCATGTTTTTTGTACATTGCTACATCTCGGTTAATATCAAATTCTGTGTATTGATCCTTGATTCCTCCCATATTAAGAGTTGGATATAATAAAATCTGACCACACACATCTTGACGCTTTTCTTCAATGTCACGATTACTACAATAAGCCGTCAAATTTCCACCCGCACTGTCACCTGCTACAAAAATACTTTGAGGATCTCCACCCCACTCGGTTACATGATCAGCTAACCATCTCAAACCAGAGTAACAATCTTTATGACCAATTGGGTAAGGATTTTCTGGGGCTAATCGGTAATCAATACTTACCGCAATCATATTCGTTTGGCTAACAAACAAACGTAAGGCTTCACGGACCACATCAATACTCCCCGCAAAGAAGCCACCTCCATGAATAAAATAAAGAATAGGAGAATTTTCTATTGGTGTTTCTGTTTGAAAACGAATCATAGGAATTTCATAACCATCTTCTGCTTTCACAGTAAAATTCATCTCAGCTATTTTTCCCTCTACAATCGGTGTGGCATCCACACTATTAAACATTTTTCTAAGACGCTTAATTGACTTTGGACTCGCATCAAATTTCATTAAACTCTTTGGCATAAATTTCATAAGTAAACTTATTTTTTTCTGTGTTTGATAAAGTCTTGGATCCATTGCTCCTGTGATATCGCAATCCGGAATCGGTTTAACTGTAATTGCCACATCTCGGCGTTTAATTTGGTATTGTTTTTCTTTAATTTTATCAACCAATGCCATATCATATTTTCTTGTCATCTTATAAACCTCCTAGTTAGTTGTCTAATTTTCTTCTGTTTCTTCCAATAAATGATACAACGCACCTAATAATCCCGCTTCATTTCTAAAATGGCAAGGAACTATTTCAACTGGTGGAATCATGCTTGAAAAAATCGGAAATGACTCTAATATTTGTTGGTGTTGTTTTTTAATTTCTTCAATCAGTAATGGCTGCGCACTAATGCCACCACCAATCGCTATTTTTTCTAAATCAACAACAGCTTGAACATTCATCATGATAAAGGCAACATCTCGGCAATACTCTTGGAATAAGGGATAGATTATTTCATTTTTCTTTTCTAACTCTTCAAATACACGACGCCCATCTAATCGATCATCCAATCCAATTTTTTCCGCTGCCTGTCCAATGAATCTTACAGCTGAGCCCTTTGCTCCTCCAATAGTGCCTAAATCTACTGGATATTCTGTTGCCATCATGAGCATGCTAAACTCCCCAGCTTGAAAATGAGCCCCAGAATGAAGTGAGCCATTTAATATCAATCCACCGCCAACACCAGTTCCTAGCGTCATAACACCTCCATTTGAAATATCTTTTAATTGTCCTAACCATAATTCAGCAAGTGCGGCTGATTTTCCATCATTCATCACACTACATGGTAACTTGATCTCTTTTTCGATAAATGCTTTTAAAGGAAATTCATGTAAGAAAGTCAGCGCTCCTCCGTGATAAATAATACCTTCTGCAGAATCAATTTTCCCTGGACAACTAACTGCTACAGCTTTTATTTGATTATTATATTGTTTTAAAATCATCGTTAATACTACTTTAAAATCTGCCAAATTTTCAGGCGTGGCTTCTTTTTTCACAAAAACTATTTGGCCACTTCGGTTGATTAAAGCATGTTTGATAAAGGTTCCTCCAATATCAATACTTAAAAAATGAGTCGATTGTGTCATACTAATTCCTCCTACACTTATTACAGCGCTTACAATTGTATTTTACTTTTTATCCGAAAAATTTTATAGTATTTTTAACTGATTAATAGTATTTTTATATGTAAGGAGTGACAAAATGAAACCTTTAACTCATTTTTTAGACCATTTAACAGAAATCACTAATTTTTCTTATCTTTTAATTAATAAGACCAATCAAGCAACCATCTCACAAAAAAATTTAACCGATATCACTTTGTCAGAAAAACAAATAGCTGAACTTTTAAAACCAACAACAACCATTTTTAATTATTATCTAGAAGAACAACACCTACTACTCATGGCTTATGATGTGCCAGGTGAGGCACAATTATTACTCTTATTCATCGATGATGAGATCAATCGGGTTATTTCGTATAATGATCAATTACTGAAAATAGCCGGAATGATTCATTTATTTTTAACAGAACTTCCGTTTTCAAAAAAAGAAATCCTCTCAATCAATCAAAATATCCTTTATTTAAAAGAAAGTGTCATTGATGAAATCATTAGCAAGCAAATCGAACAAGAAATTTATCACCATGATTACGAAAGTGAAGAAGCTCTTTTTTTAGAACTAATGAATGGCAGTCCAGAAGGCTTGATGAGTCGTTTTTATTCATTTCAAAAATACTCACAGCTTGGGAAATTATCTACAGAATCTGAACTCCGAAGCAAAAAAAATATTTTGATTGTCACTGTTGCAGTCTCAACCAGATACGCCATTCGTGGTGGTGTTCCTAATGAACGAGCCTACACTCTTAGTGATAAAATAATTCAAGAAATCGAAAAAAAAAGCTCTTTCAAAAAAGATGAACAGCCAGAATTAGATATCATGCTGCTCTTTACCAAAGAAGTCATGAAATACCAGCATATTAATTACTCACCTACTATTAAAAAGACCTGTGAATTTATCCAAAAAAATACTTATACTAAACTATCGGTTCCAATGATTGCTAATTATGCTAGCTACTCAGTTCCTCATCTATCAGCGTTATTTAAGCAAGAAGTTGGTATTTCTCTTAATCAATATGTCATGAAGCAAAAAATAGAAGAAAGCAAACGACTTCTTGCTTTCAACCAGTATGACATGAGCGCGATTAGTTCTTTACTGAATTTTACTGATGCCAGCCATTTTATTAAGGTTTTTAAGAAATATGTAGGGATGACACCAAAGGAATATTGTCGAGGGAAAAGGAATAGCTAGAAAATTTTATAAAAGAAAAAACTTCCAAAGTACAAATATAGCAGTACTTTGAAAGTTAGTATCGTTAAAAATATTATTCTCACAAACCATCTGGTATAACAGAAATATAATTCATAATTCGGTTAGCGTAGTTAGGTGAGTCTTGAAATTCTTTAATTTCTTGCTTTAATAAGGTCAGTTCATCGGTAATAATGCCATCCACATCTAAAAACATCATCTTATCCATCGTCTCTGTATCATTGATGGTCCAGGCATAAACAGTTCGTTTAGTAGCATGGGCCTTTAATATAAACGTGTCATTTAACGTTGTTGATTCCATTGTATACGTGTTAGATTTAGTATTTGGAAATACAAAATTATATGGCAAGATATAAGAAACAGGTATCTCGGGTGCTTTGTCTTTTAAAAATGTCACTACATCATAATCCAAAGACTGTACTTCATGGTGATTTTTCAAAATATCAGCTTTATATTTTTCGATGAAATTAGTCATCATCTCCGAAGAATCCATCTTAGATGTTTTGATTTCAATCAATAATTTTTGCTTCCCTAAATTGGCAACGGATAAATACTCATCAAAACTAGCGATTTTAGCTTCCAAGCCTTTTTCTTTAACTGTCATTTTTGTTAATTCATCCAAAGTAAATTGTTGGGGTGCTCCAGTAACACCCGTCAGATTTTGTAACTCTGGATCATGCATCATCACAAACTGCCCATCTTTTGTTTCTTGGATATCCATTTCCACATAATCTGGTTTCAATTTCATTGTTTTTTTAAGTGACGGAATTGTATTTTGAACGCCATTAGGATTTTCTAAACTATCGACCCCACGATGTGAAATTGTTTTTGGCGTCTGCTCTGTCATCCCGTTAAGATACAGCACATTAAATATAAGAACCGTTAAACCCGTCCCAACAAGAATCGTTATATTAATTCGATTAAGCCAACGAGGAGAAACTCGCCTAGTTTTTCTTTTTTCTTTATGTTCCATAAAAGGAATAATTTCTGGATTAGTTAATAGTAAAAATAGCAACAGAATACTAGTCCAAGCACCACCAATAACATTAATTAATTGAACTAACGATAAATTAATCATCGCACCAATTAAAGGATAAGGATTTGTTAATTGGTCTAATCCTGCTTGTAATATACAAATCACTATAAAAATAAAGTACTTAAGAGCCATACTAATAAAACCTAAAACAAACATTCGCCACATAAAATGCCAAAATTTGCGCTTAGTTAAAGCTAAACTCTGTTGAATGGCTGTTTTTGTTGGTACCTCACCTAATATGACAAGAGGAAGGATAAAAAGCCAGCGAATGGCTATATAACCGATAAGCATACCAGCAATTCCTAGTAACACAGCATACAGTACATTGGTTTCAATAAAGTCCATAATAAAAACGGGAATAACAACTTTATTCAATAGCTGAGTGTTAAATATTTCATGAGAAAAAGGTAAAATCAACATAAAATAAAAGAGGAAGAAAAGAAATGAGCCTGCCTTTTGTTTTCGAAGAACTACCCAACTTTCCTTTAGTAGCTCTACTAAATTAAAATGACGTTGATAAATCTGCCTAACGCCTAATAACAAATAAGCGAATTGAAAAAAAATCGTTAAAATTAAAATACCAAATAAAAGGAGCAAACCAATAACCGCTAATGGTTTATGGAGAAAAACATTCAAATTAGTATAAGAAATATACGGGATTTTCTGTGATTGTAAAATCAATGAGGCTAAAAAATCAAATAAACTAACCGCTAGAAATAGCATGATATTCATACCAAAAAATAACATCAAATAATTGACACAGTTTGAAAAAAATTCTTTTGTGGCTTTTTTAAATAAATGACCTGTCGACATTTCAGCACCTCCTATTAATTTTTTCGAGTTAACTTATTTTATTAAGCTATATTGTTCACTATATCCTAATATGAGTATGAATTTCAATAAAAAGATTAAAAATACAGCTTATTAAAACAGGAAAAAACACCCTCCACATTATTGGAAGATGCTTTATTGACGATAACAAATTAAAATTGAATGACTTATTTTCATCCACCGCTATTTTATGACTCATTTAACTGTATGCTCCATCGTTTTCCTTCTTCTAATAAACGTTACACGCTTTTTATTTCTTTTCTATAAATAATAACTTTCTATCTGCTCAATCAGCACTTCTAAAAAGCCTTCTTGATAAGCAACTTCACCTGTTTTACTAATTTCTTCTGCAACACTATGTAATACCGGATCCGTAACACCTTTTAATTTTTTTATGCGACTATCACTTAAAACTATTGATTTTTTTGCCACATGATAATTAATGACTGTCATACCAATTGTACTAGCTATCTCTGGAAAGGTATTTAGCAGTTTTTGAGCCATTAGTAACCCTTCTGGATCCATATCACCAACATATAAAAAAGGTTGATGAACGGCTTCAAATTTTCTCAATAATTGCCAAACCGCGTAAGAAAATTGACCACTAGAACAAACCATAGGAACATCTGGAAAATGATCAATTAGTATGGAATAAATCCCAGAATTTTCAACAATTAATACAGGTTGCTTGTTCATTGGTTTGATTTCATCCATACGAAGAATTTCTTTCAAAGGAACATTCCAAGAACAATTTTCTAAACAAGCATGATACCACATTTGACTTAGATCGTTGTCTTTAAATCCAACTAAACCTCTTATCGTCACATAATTATTAATATCATCTCGGAGTAAGAAAAACTCATTTAAAATATAGTTTTTCATCTCCACTTCTGAAAAATTATCCAACATAACGACATCTGTTTTCAACTGTCCACTTAATATTTGTAATAAAAGACGGCCAGCAGGTTTTTCTATATCAAACGCATGAGCGTCTCCTGTTATTTTATAAGAAAAAACGGGTAACCTTGTGTATTCTTTAGGTAATTGACCCATAGCCAGCTTAACTTGTTCAAAATACTTGATGCTCGTCTCCCCGTGATCAAACCAGCCTAGTAATTGGCTTTCAGATAATATCTGCTCAAACATTGGATGTACTTTTTTTAATTGCTGAATAAACAATAAATACTGCTGCTGCTTCTGTTCCTCTTCTTCTGATTTTAAAATTAACGGCCCGACTGAATAGCAAATCAATTCTTCTAACTTCCAATGAATAGAACTCTCTAATAACGCTTTTTCAAAAATTTTAATTCGTACGTGTTTCTTACTTGCCCATTGAATCAGCGTTATCCCTAATAACTGTCTTAACGGTTCTTTTTCAATATCTGAATATTTATTTAAACTAATAGATTGACCAAAATCACCTTTCAGATAATACCTACGATGTAAATCAGTACTTATTGATTTGAAAATAGGTTGATCAAAAAAAGCATATTTCTCCACTAGTATCTAAACTCCCTCTACTAAAACAGATTTTTTATTACCATCCCAATGATAATTTATAGCAGTCACTAAATTAGCATTTTGTGGGCGCAACAACTCATAAATCATTAAGGACGAAACTGTCGGGTAAGTACCAAATAACGCTTGAGAATTCATAATATAATTAAACCCAAGTTGTTCACACGCTTTAAATAACTCCGCAATGTTCATATCATCAATCCCCGCAAAAGCTTCATCTAGCATAATCACTTTTGGACAAAAGTTTTCAGCATCTAAATACCTAGAATAAACTGAAATAAACAGCGGTAAGTACATAACAATCGCTTTTTCACCACCACTAAACTGGTTAAATCGTCTATCAGAAAGAACTTGCCAACCATACCCTTCATTACTTCGTTGGAATTTCAATTCGAATTCAAACCAATCACGATAATCTAAAACTTTTGTAATCGCCTGGAACAAGATACTTTCTCCTTCTTCGCTATTTTTAACCTGTTCTTGTGCAAATTTAACTTTCTCTTGAAAATGATTAGAAATGGCTGTTTTATCCGCATCTGACAAAATCTCTATCGGTTTTTGTAAAAGTTCTACTAATTTGGCTGTACCAAGTTCTTGATCAGATGATTTAGTGGTTGGCTTCCATTGGATAGATAGTTTTAAACTCGACGAATTTTTTTGCTCTTTTAAAAGAGTGTTCATCTCTTCTACCCACTTCATTGCTTGGTGAATCCGAACCCTTAAAATATTTCCGACTGATTCTAATATAAAATGTTTAAACAAGTCTTCTTCATCTTTTTTCAATAAATCCTCTAACACCATTCGCTGATTTTTTAAATTTTTAAGTAGCTCAAACGTTCCACATTTCTCTTCACCTAAAGAAAACTGTGGCTCTTTTCTCTGATTATAACTAATCAATTCCCCTAAACGCTCTTCTTCCTCACCACTTAATTCAATAATTGCTGAACTTGATAATTTAGGACTATAATTCGTTAAATTATCATTAATATAATAGTTATACTGCTCTAATATATTCCCTTCTAATTTTTGGAGGCGCGGAAAGTCAGCCGATTTTTGATTATTTTTAGCAAATTTTTCCAATGATTCTTCTTCAATATTCGAACGAATCGCTTCCTTTTTGAAAAGATCACACCAGTTTTTTTCTACAAATTTCTTCTCATCCAATGAATCAATACCATCTTCTAATGTTTTAGCCACTAAAACTAATTTTTTCTCTGCCTCGTGTCCTAATTCCCTCGCTTGAGTTATTTTTATTTTAGTTTCTCTTAATTCTTTTTTAGATTGTGTTAATTCTTTTTGGATTTCTTCCACATTTAGTAATTTTTGTTGTTTGTGGTTTTCAATTAACAGATTTTTCTTATACTCCAACTTGATTAAGAAATCAGAAATTGCTTCTTGAAATTCTGCTGATTCTTCTAATTGTCTTTCAACAATTTGGTTTAAAGTCATAATAGTTTCTTTTTTAGCTTGAATTCTTTGATAGACTTGATAGCTATCTAGTAAATTTTCTTCATAATTTTGAGTATATTTTCGAGCTAGCTCATACTCTTCTACATCTAGATTTAATTGATCTTGTGTTGTTAATACGTGAATTTCTACTTCTTCTGATTTGATGAGCAGATTCAATTCTTGGATTCTGTGAGCTAGCTGTTTTTCTTTCTCTTCTCCATAATTTTTTAAGAGTTGAACCTGTTTTTGTTCGATGATTGCTTGTTGAATATTTTCACCCTTTGGACACGTTTTGTAGTACTGCGTTAGTTGCACTTGTTCTTCTTTTAATGAATCGATACTTCTTTGTAAATTACTTACCTGTTCTTTAATCTCCTGATTTCGATTCTCTAACAAAGTAATTTGTTCTTGTCTATAACGTTCCTGACTCGAGGCACCAATATAAGAGGCTTGATAATTTTCAGCCATACTTCCTTTCAAATTAGCTATTTGGTAGCTACCATCTCGGTAAATAGCAGGCTGATCTGGATCAAATTCATCTACTGTAATACTTTGAAGAATATCTTGAATAACGCCTTTTAATTTTTCTGGCACTTCTTTTGAAACCACTAAAAAATCATTCAATGTCACAGCGTTAAAATACTTAGGTTGTGGTAAAATTTGGAGATCATCAAATAGGGTTAGTCCTTCATTTGAAATTAAACTATCCAAAATACCTGATGACATTAAAGCTCCCTCAATCGTATTTCGATCTTCTAAAGATATTCCCTCAACAAAATCGACACCTTGGTAAAAAGGTAAAAACGAGGCCTTACCAGTTAATTTTTCACGGTTCTCTACTCGTTCTTTATTCTTAAAAATAATAGGTGTCTTTTGATTTTTCCACTCCGATATTTCACTTTTATTTTGTTGTTTTTCATTATTCAACTCTAATATTCGTTGATCAAGTGGAACTATCTCTTTATCTTTATCAGATAGTGACTGATGGTAACACTCTCTTAAAGGCTCTAAAACGAATTCTTCTCGGTACTCATCCTCCAGTAATTGGTCCATTCTGTGAAGACTTTCAAAATAACTCGATTCATCCAACTTAAAAGGAGCTAATTTTTGCCAATTGTTAAATGTTTCTTTCCAACGATCTATTTCGCTTTGTCGTGTTCTTTGCCATTGCCTTAAATCCTTATCAAGATTATCTATTTCTTGTTGAATAACGCCTCTTTCTTTACTTAGGCGTTTAGTTTCAACTTTTTTTAAATTTAATTCTTTTAACATCTGGATAACTGTTTCAAGGTATTCTTTTCTTTTTCTGATTTCTGATTTCCAGTAAACAAATTCGGCAGATGTTAATTGCTTTCTCATTTTTTCATTGTAGGTTTGATTTAATTCTTCTAGATGGACATATTTAAGATACTGTTCATTATCTAGTAAAAGTTCTTCTAATTCTTTTGAAAGTTCCTCTTGTTCATTTTGACTTTGTGTTAACTGATTTTTTTGTGTCAAAAGATCTCGTTCTTTTCTTTCGTATCGCTCTTGATTTTGTTTAAGTAATGTTTGTAGTTGTTCTAACTCATTGCTTAATTCTTCTCCTCGAAGTGCTAAATCAATCCCTTCATGATTGTTCAATGATTCAATATGTTGAAGTAACAAAGTATTCTTTTGCTCTGATTCTTGTTGTTCTTCTAAGTATTGTTTTATATCTTCTTCTAATTTGATTTTTTCTTTTTGATTTACCATCATTTCTTTTTCGAGAGCTCTTTTTTCACTCAGAACTTTTAACCATTTCCCCGCCACTTGACCCAATAACTCTTCAGACCATGTTTTGTAAGTTTTGCTAAATTTGGATAAGTTATTAATTTCTAGAGATAAATCAGATAAGCGCTCATGATGACCATCCAATTGCTCAATCGTTTTTGATAAATTTAGTAGTTCATCTTCTTTTAACTTAGGTAATGAATCTCTTAAAATATTGTAAATCACTGATGGATTGAACTCTTTCGATAATTTTGGGCGTCTTAAATTAATCAGCAGAGCAATCAATTCATCAAATTGTTCGATCGTTTCAAAACCAAAAATCCGGTCATTAACATATCGTTTATACTCTCCTTGATTTTCAAACAATTTACCGATCGATTCTAAGCGATTTTTTAGCTTTTTCTTTGTAAAAGGGGTTATCTCACCTTTTCTAAATTCCTCATATAATTCAAAATTTATACCCACACGTTGATTATTCTCAATCGCAAAAAACCATTTTGATAATTTTCCGCCTCGATTCGCCTGCATCCCAATTCCGACAGTCAAGTATTCTTCTACGCCTTCTTTTTTAACTTCTAAAAAAAGATAGCCTGTTCCTTCATCGCGACTTGATACACCTTTTTCACCTAGCAAGTAATCTTCCATTTTACGGTCCTTAGAACCAAAAGAATCTAAACGATAGGCTCTTGTATCCCCATCGAATAAAACAGGAAGTAAACTTTGCATGGTTAATGACTTACCTGAACCATTTGACCCTCGAAGCAACATTTTGCCATCTGATAATTGAAAAATTTGTTTTTGGTAGTACCAAAAATTAAGTAGTCCCACACGATTAATTACCCATTGACTCATCATCATTCCTCATTTCTGCTACCAATCTACTAAAAGTTGGATTAATTTTTATTTCTTCATTATCCTCATTCAACAAACCCCAACCTTGACCTTTTTCTAATAAAGAATCACTTAATTTCTCAATATTTTTATCTGAAAATTCCTTGGACCAATAAGGCTTATATTCCAACTGTAACTCATCTAGCAACTGATGCCACTCTTGTTTATTTAACGTAATCACACCATAAGGCGATTTTTCTAATTGATTGTTACGACAAATAGTTGCCAGTTGAATCATGATTTCATCCACAACTTTTCTACTTGGAAAAATATGATCTGACGATTCTCGTTGCTCTACCGTAAGGGCTGCATAATCCCGGTAAAGTTCAAAATGAAAGGTTGTTTTTTCATCAAAGTAAGGCGCTATATGATGATGGTAGTTCCTTAATCTAACAAATTCTTCCTCATTATCTGGTGTCCTTTGAATATACGGTGTTAACATCAACTGCTGAAATATTTTTTGATTGCCTTCTAAATAACGATTTTCGTTCATCTCTCTCCAATAATCAGAAAAAGAATTGTACTGAGTATACGACTTAGGCGCTTGTGATAAAAAGGACCTAGCCAATTCTGTTGTGATAAATAATATCTCTTGCTGCGTTTCAGATTGCTCAAAGTCATCCGTCTCGCCTTGAATCGTTTCAATCACTTTGAACTCTAACATCTTTTTAATCACGCGAACTAAACTTTTTCGGTGCGTGTACTCTGACCAATCCAGATTGATTCTTTCTGGTTTCATTAATTCAATCTCACGAATCAACTCTTCCAACATAAACGGTCGATTCGCCTCTAATCCTTCAACGTATGCCATAGCTAAGCATAGAATAACGTAATCCACTTGAGTAGTGAAACCAATATTTCCCATCCAGTCTTGTAGAACGAGTGGTCTCTTTAATAACTGAATGTATTGATTTTTCATGATCAATTTCATGCCAAAACGTTCTTTCATTTCTTTTTGTAAAAATCCTTGGTGACGTCTCAAAAACATGTACTCTTCTGGTTGAGACTCTCGAACAATCCAAAAATTTTCAAATAAAAGAGTAATCGCTTGGGATAATTCTTCTGGTTTCATTTTCTCACCTTCTCATACTTATTTTAGGCATCTCTAGCTGACCATCATCACAATTAACTAAAATTCGCTGTGTCACATCCATTATAATTTCTAATTCAAAATCAAATTCCGTCGTCATTTTTTGAATAATAATAGTCTCTTCATTTAGATTTTCAGAAGGTTGAGAAGAAAACGCCAGACTGATCCATCTTAAAAAAATATCTCTCGAATAACTGTCTAAATTAGAGACTTGTTCAAGATCCAGCGAACCTTCAATAAAATAACTATCTATCTTTTCAAGCTTTTTCTGTTGCTCTAATTGGTGTTCTTTTATCTTTTCCATTTGCGATACTGGATCCATACTAAAACTACTGGCTTTGTATTCTTTTCTAGCTCCTCGACTGCGTTTGGATAAATATAAGGGGCTTGCTTCTAGCTCCCAACTATCATCTCTTGTACTTGTCGCGTCACTACGTTCACTAACATAAAAATGTCTTGTATGACTCATGCCAAACGTTCCTGCAAATACCTTTTGTGCTTCTTCCAACGAATCTGCATCATAGAACCAATTAGCTATTTTTATATAATCTTTTCTGCGACTTTGATAGTGATGAATTTCTTGACTAAAATAATAAATCAAACCAGTTATCTTTCTAATCATCTGATCCGTTTGCATCATTAAATTTTCAAACTCACTCTGTCTTTTATTCGATCCAATAAACCAGTTTTTAAGCGCCTCAATCTCACCTAAAATTTGCTCTGCGACTTCCTCACGACTGATTTCATCCCCCAGTGAAGGAATCTCTCTTTCTTTAATCAGCATAGCATCAATCAAAGCATTTTTATCCATATCATTTATGCGAGTAACCGCTTGAACAAATGGATACTGTAAACTTTGAATACTACTTATAAAGTCCCTCAAATAATTAACAAACTTATCCTTATAGATTAAAAATTGCTCCGTTTTCATTCGACTATCAACTTCCGGACTGGTGATATACCCAATATAATTCGCTGTGTCTTCACCCACGGAACGAAATTCTTTTCTGATATCAAGCCATAACGACGTCAGTTCTACCTCAGGCTGCTCTATTTTTTTAAGCAAACTAAGCAATCGACTAACACTCTGCTCATCTAAAGCACCTCTAGCGACATGTTTTTTAGCCGTCAACTGATAAAGCATCTCTTCTACTAAAATACCTTCCTCCGTAATTTGGAAGCGAAAGTTTTTATTACGATATTCTTCAATTGATTTTGGTCGGATCATTTCTTGTTGTTTTTGTAAATTCCCCCAAGAAACTAAACTTTCCAAGTCTTGATCGACTTCTGTTTCACTATAATCTGAGGAAAATTCAGCTTGCATCATTTCTAAAATATCTGGTCGATACATGGATCCTTGCATTTGACGATGCATTTTATAAAAATAACGCATTATTTTTCGGTATCGTGTCACATTGTCCACCGTTAAATAATTTACCTGCCATATCTTTTCCATGATTAGGTCTCCTCTTAGTTAACTTTCACTGTCTTAATTATATCAGACTTATTTCTAGCATATGCGTGTATTTAAATTAATATACGATATTTGGTAGCTCGACCTTTACCTTAATTTCTTTCTCATCCCGATTACGTGGTTTTATTTTTTCTTCCATAATTTGTTTTAA